>DATLJJ010000373.1:0-2179 GCA_035538975.1 Sphingomonas sp.
GATCCTGAGCCTGATTCGCGACATCGCCGGGCAGACCAATCTCCTCGCGCTCAACGCCACGATCGAGGCGGCGCGCGCGGGCGATGCGGGCCGCGGCTTCGCGGTGGTGGCGCAGGAAGTGAAGAGCCTCGCCAACCAGACCGCGCGGGCGACCGACGACATCGCCGCGCAGATCGCGGCGATCCAGTCGGCGACGCGCTCGACGGTGGATACCAATGCCTCGATCCGCTCGACGGTGACCGAGGTGCAGGAAAGCGCCGACCGGATCCGCAGCGCGATGGAAGTGCAGGCGCAGACGGTCACCGCGATCACCGCGGCGGTCGACGAGACCGCGCTCGCTGCCGACTCGATGTCCGCCACGATCGGAGCGATCCGCGAGGACACCAAGGTGGTGACGAGCGAGATCGACACGCTCCAGCGCGACGTCGCCGAAGTCGACGACCGGCTGAACCAGCTGCGCGTCGCGGCCGACAACTTCTCCGCCTCGGTCGCGGCCTGAATTTCCGGCGCTTCCCTCTGCCCCGCGCTTCGCGCTAGGGCAGGGGGATGAGCCAGACGCACATTCTCCTGACCGGCAGCAGCCGCGGCATCGGCGCGGCGATCGCGAGGGCGCTCGACCGGCCCGGCGTGCGCCTGATCGGCCACGGCACGCGCAGCGGCATCCCCGCCGACTTCACCGATCCGGCTGCTCCCTGCCAGCTCTGGCAAAAGGCGCTCGACGCGCTCGACGGCCGCGTCGACGTGCTGATCAACAACGCGGGCATCTTCGAGGCGACGCCGCTCGAGCTCGACCACGACGATTGGGTCGCGGGCTGGGACAAGACGATGCGCGTCAACCTGACCGCGTCGGCCGAGCTCTGCCGGCTCGCGGTGCGCCACTGGCAGGCCGAGGGCAGGCCGGGCCGCATCGTCAATGTCGCGAGCCGCGCGGCCTACCGCGGCGACAGCCCGGCGCATTGGCATTATGCAGCGTCCAAGGCCGGCATGGTCGGCATGACCAAGTCGATCGCGCGCGGCTATGCCAACCAGGGCATCCTCGCCTTCGCGATCTGTCCGGGCTTCACCATGACGGGAATGGCCGAGGACTATCTGGCGAGCCGCGGCGGCGACAAGCTGCTGGCCGACATTCCGCTCGGCCGCGTCGCCGACCCCGACGAAATCGCCGTGCTCGCCCGCTTCTGCGCGCTCGAGGCGCCGCCGTCGATGACCGGCGCGGTGCTCGACATCAACGGCGCGAGCTACGTGCGATAATCGACCGGGGGGGGGCAGATGAACGACAGGGCGCGCGGCATAGGACGGTTCGTCGTGTGGGGCTTTGCGGCGCTAGGCCTGCTCGCCGCGGGTGCAGTGATCCTGATCGCGGTCAACATACTCGCCTGGCACAGCAACGCCCGGCAGGAGCCCGCCGCGGTGCAGGCCAGGGCGGCCGAGGAGCTGTTCGCAGTCGCCGCCGTCAACGGGCTGGAGGGTACGGGAATCGACGAGGTCGTCATCGCTACCCAGGCGTCGATTTCGCGCGGAGGCATGGAATATTCCTCGGGCGGCGGAGGCCGTCCGGACGAGCGCAACGTGATCCTGCTGGACAAGGCCACGGGTACGAGCCGCAGGTTGCTCCCGGACAATAGCCGGAAGATCGTCGACCGCATCTATTTGCCGGCGCTGGCTACCATCGAGTCGGCCGGCGAGGCGGACAAATACGAAGTGATGGCGGACGGCGAGCGCGTCAAACCGCCGCGCGCCTATTACCTGCTGCGAGTCGAAGCCGTCGACGGCAAGTCCGAGGACGTGCTCATCGGCGACCTGAAGACGGGCAGGCAGTCAGTCGTGCTCAGCGGGATCGACGGCGTCGATCGCGTGTGGATGCAGAGCCCGACACGCGTTGCCTTGCTGATGCGGCAGGGCAAGGCATTACATTATCGCGCGATCGAGATCCCCGAGTTGAAGGTGGTCGCGGCGCGCCCTGTGGAGATTGGCTGATGGCAAGCTGGAAGCTGACTCTCCCCTGCACCCGCGCCGAGGCCGAGGCGATCGAGGCCGAGGAACTGGGGCTGCTGGGGATCGATCCGACGCCGGTGCTGATGACCAGCGAGCGCGTCGAGGACGATCCCGACAGCTGGCAGCTCGAGGCATTTTTCGATTCCAAGCCCAACAGCGGGGCGCTCGACGCGGTGGCGCGGCT
>DATLJJ010000374.1:0-9848 GCA_035538975.1 Sphingomonas sp.
AAGGCTTCGTTGGCTTCGATCAGGTCGAGGTCGGCGATGGTCCAGCCCGCCTTCTCGAGCGCCTTGCGGCTGGCGGGGACGGGGCCGATGCCCATGATCGAGGGGTCGACGCCGGCGCTCGCCCAGCTCGCGATCCGCGCGAGGATCGGCGCGCCGCGACGCTCGGCCTCTTCACGCGACATGATCACCAGCGCCGCAGCGCCGTCGTTGAGGCCCGAGGCATTGGCGGCAGTGACGGTGCCGTCCTTCCTGAACGCGGGGCGCAGGCCGGCGACGCCCTCGATCGTGGCGCCGGCGCGGATATATTCGTCCTGATCGACGATCGTGTCGCCCTTGCGGCCCTTGATCGTCACGGGCGCGATCTCGTCCTTGAAGCGGCCTTCGGCGCGTGCCTTCTCGGCGCGGTTCTGCGAACGGACCGCGAAGCTGTCCTGATCCTCGCGCGTCACCTGGTACTGCTCGGCAAGGTTCTCCGCGGTGATCCCCATATGATAGCCGTTGAAGACGTCGGTGAGGCCGTCCTTGATCATCGTGTCGACGAGGCTGAGGTCGCCCATCTTGGTGCCCGGACGCAGCGTTTGCGCGTGCGGGGAGAGCGACATCGATTCCTGTCCGCCTGCGACTACGATCTTCGCATCGCCCGTCGCGATCGCCTGATAGGCGAGCGCCACCGCACGCAGGCCCGATCCGCAGACCTGCTGGACGCCCCACGCCGGCACTTCTTTCGGAACGCCCGCGGCCATCGAAGCCTGGCGGGCCGGGTTCTGGCCCTGCGCGGCGGTGAGCACCTGGCCGAGGATCACTTCGGAGACTTCCTCGCCCGAAACGCCTGCCTGTGCCAGCGCAGCTTCGATCGCGACGCGGCCGAGCTCGTGCGCGGGCGTGGCGGCGAAGGCGCCGAGGAAGCTGCCCACCGGGGTGCGCTTGGCGGCGGTGATCACGATATCGGCCATGGAAGTCGGACTCCTGGATAGGCGTTACGGTCGGCGGCTATCTAGTAGTCCGGAGGTCTCTTAGCCAGCCCGCAAGCGGCTCCCATAGCGCCGACCGCGCGCGACCGCCGACGATCATCCCGACGTGCCCCATCGCCAGCTCGCGGACCTCGCCGAAGCGCGTGGCACTTGCGGCGGGGACGATTCGATCGGTGGTCGAGACGAAGGAGAGCGCAGGTGCTGCGAGCGTCTGCGGATCGACCGTGCAGCCCGCGACCCGCCAACGGCCGGTGCCGGGCAGGTCGGCCGAGAAGAAGTCGTCGAAAAGCTGGCGTCCGGCAGCGTAGGTCAGCGGCGCGCCGCCATTGGCCCAATCCTCGAGCGCGACGAAGGCCCGTGCCTCGTCGCTGCCGGGCGCGAGCCGGGCGAAGCGCTCGAACTTGGCGACGGTGCGGCGCGGGTCGAGCTGCCAGAAGCCTGACTGGAGCACTTCCATGGGCACCACGCCCAGGCGCTCGCAGGTCTCGTGCGCCTGATCCCAGAGTTCGGCGATCGACTCCAGCGCCTCGCCATAGCCGGCGAAGCGCCATGGCGCGGCGATGTTGACGAGCCCCGCGACCGGGTGCGCGGCTGCCGCTGCGGTGGCTAGCGTGCCGCCCAGACAATAGCCGACCAGCACCGGCGGCGATTCGAGCGTGCGCAGCAGGGGCAGCAACAGATCGGCGACATGCGCATCGACGTCCTGCGCGCGGTCCGCGGGCGTGGGGCTTCCCCAGTCGACCAGCAGCGGACGGAAGCCCTGCCGCGCGAGCCAGCGCAGCAGCGAATTGCCGCGCGCGAGGTCGAGCACGAGTGGCGGATTGATCAGCGAGGGCACGAACACCACCGGTGTCCGGCCTTTCCCTGCCGCACCGCCATAATCGCGCAGCACCGCGCGGCCCGCCTTTGCGATCGCGGCTTTGGCCGGCCGGGGAGCCGGCCGTTCCGCCTCCTGATAGGCCTTCAATCCCGCCAGCGCTGCGGCGCGACGCTCGGGCGATGCTGCGGTTTCGCTGCGCAGCAACGCAAGAAACAGCGGCAGGGGTCGCGGGCCGTGTTGCGATGCGGAATGAAAGGGTGTTAGGTGTGTAGCAGTCACGTCGGGGGTGTGCATGAAGAAGGCAGCTAGTGGCAACGGTCCGGTGATCATCAAGAAGTACGCGAACCGGCGACTCTACAATAC
The DNA here is from genome assembly GCA_035538975.1 of Sphingomonas sp. Classification (GTDB taxonomy): domain Bacteria; phylum Pseudomonadota; class Alphaproteobacteria; order Sphingomonadales; family Sphingomonadaceae; genus Sphingomonas. Next base: position 2,155 of record DATLJJ010000374.1, read on the forward strand.
CGAGACCTCGTCCTACATCACGCTCGATCACCTCGCCGCGATGACGCGCGAGGGGCGCGACTTCAAGGTCGTCGACGCCAAGACCGACGAGGATATCACGCACAATGTGCTGACCCAGATCATCATGGAGGAAGAGGCGCGCGGCCAGACGATGCTGCCCGTCAGCTTCCTGCGCCAGCTCATCGCCCTCTATGGCGATTCGATGCAGGCGATGGTGCCGGGCTATCTGGAGGCCTCGATGGAGAGCTTCCGTCGCAATCAGGAGCAATTCAAGTCGGCGGTCGAGGGCGCCTTCGCCAACTCGCCCTTCGCCGAGATCGCCAAGCGCAACATGGCGATGTTCGAGGCTGCGACTCAGGCTTTCAAGCCGGGCGCTGCTCCCGCTGCTGGCGCCGCTGCCGAGGAAGGCGCGGAGGACGACGTCGCTGCGCTCAAGGCCGAGCTCAAGCGGCTGCAGGACAAGATCGAGAAGCTCGGGAAGTAGCGCGCTCGCATTCGGGGGCGGTCAGCGCCCCCGATGCGGCGGCAGCGTCAGGCGCCATCGGATCGCGGCAGCGCGCAGGGCGAATCCCGCGGCGAATCCGATCAGCGCGGGCCATGGCATCGCGACGCCGCCCGCCGACAGCGCGACGAAGAGCATCGCGGCAAGCAGCGCGGCGGTGACGTAGAGCTCGTGCCGCATCAGGATCGAGGGCACGCCTGCCGTGATGTCGCGGATGACGCCTCCGACACATCCGGTGACTACCCCGGCCGCCACGGCGGGAACGGGAGGGATCCCGTATTCGAGCGCCTTGCCTGCGCCGTAGACGGCATAGGCGGCGAGACCCGCGCCATCGAGCCACTCCAGCGCGCGCTCGGGCCACCAGCGCAGCGGTATCGCCCAGGCGCCCAGCGCGATCGCCGCGCACAGGATCACGGGCTTGGGATCGTGCATCCAGAAGATCGGCGCGCCGATCAGCAGATCGCGCAGCGTACCCCCGCCGGTCGCGGTGATCAGCGCGAAGAAGCAGGCGCCGACGAAGTCGAGGCGCTTGCGCGCGGCGGCGAGCGCGCCGGACGCGGCGAAGACGGAGAGCCCGGCGATATCCAGCCAGGGCAGGAGCCATTCGAAACCGGGAGCCACACCGCCGCATAGGCAAGCGGCGGCCGGGTGTCACCCCGAAGCTAGATCTGCCGCGCCCTGAGGCCGCCCAGCGCGGCTTCGATATCCTCGGCGCTCGGCATCTTCTGCTCGATCACGCAGCGCAGCCCAAGGCCGTGGAAACCGAGATATTCGGCGGCGGCAGCGTAGGCGACGGTCGATTCGCCGCGCACTTCGGCGCCACGCACCGCGCGCGCGGGGAGCGCGATCTTCTCACCGAAATGCGCGCCCAGCGTATCGGCGACGATTCGATCCGCCTCGTCGACGATCGATATCCGCGTCCGTTCCCAATCGCGCTCGGCGAAGAGCGAGCGGTCGGCGAGCATCTGGCGCACGTGGCGTTCCCAGTCATATTCGAGATAGAAGGCGCCTTCGGGCGTGCCCTCATGGCCGCGGCTACGCACGCCAGTCACGAACACCAGCACCGCGCGATGGTCAGACCAGGGGTTCTGCCATACTTCGTCGGTGAACCATTCGTCGCTGTGCCGGCTTCCCATCGCCCGCAGGAACTGCGGCGCCCTGGAGAGATCGGCCTGGCGCACGCGCGCCGCGGGATCGGAGGAAAGGAACACCTGCCCGCGCGCATTGGCGACGAAGGCATTCAGATAATAGGGCGAGGCGCGCGTGAAGAGCGCGAGCCGCTCCTGCGCGGCGGCGATCCTGGCGGGCGTCGGGTCGATCGTCGCGGCGATCACTTCGGCGTCGGCGGCCATCACGCGCAGGTCGACGCTGCGATCGAACAGGTGGCGGGTGACGTTCTGGATCAGCGCCTGCGCGAGCTCGACCAGCCGCGTACCCTCGATCTCGCCCACCATCTCGTCGGCGATGCCCGCACCCATCGCGATCCGCTCGCGGACCTCGGAGCGGAATTCGAGCGAGCTGCTACGCGCCTGCTGCGCGAGTGCCTTCACTTCCTGCGCGACGACCGAAAAGCCGCGCCCCGCGTCGCCCGAGCGGGCGGCTTCGATCGCGGCGTTGAGCGCGAGGAGGTTGGTACGCGCGGCGATCTCCTCGTTGCGGCTGGCAAAGCTGTCCACGTCTTCGCGGAGCACGGAGAGGAGGGTTCGGATTCGGCGCGGCACGAACGTCGTTGTTAGGCTGCAATGGTTAAGGGCTAGTGCACTGCAGCATCCGGATTTTCAGCCCGGCTTCCTGAACTTGAGCGTCATCCGGTCGCTCTCGCCGATCGCCTCGTATTTGGCGCGATCGACGTCCTTCAGCCGATAGCTGGGGGGCAGCGTCCACACCCCGTCGGGCCAGTCCGCGGTGTCCCGGGGGTTGGCGTTGACTTCCGAGGCGCCGGCGTAGCGGAAGCCGGCCTGCTCGGCGAGGCGGCGTACGGTCGAGACCTTGATGTAGCCGCTGTTCTTCTCGCGCTCCTCGCTCGCCGACTCGGGGAGCCGGTGATCGACCACGCCCAGCGTGCCGCCGGGCTTGAGCATCGCGTACATCTGGCGGAACGCCTCGGCGGCGTAATCCTGCCCGCCGCGCTGATAGCCCATGCGCCAGTTGTGGACGTTGCGGAAGGTGAGCACCACGTCGGCGCTGCCGTCGGGCACCTTCGGCTGGCCTTCGGACCAGGGGAAGGCGGCGAGCTTCACAGGACCATAGGTGGCGGCGTTCCTGGTCTGGAGCGCCTGCACCCCCTTGAGCCCATCGGGCCAGGGACCTGCGGCGTAGAGCGTTCCCCTGGTGGCGGTGAGCGGCGCGAGGATTTCGGTGTACCAGCCGCCGCCGGGCCAGATCTCGACCACGGTGTCGTTCGGCGACACTCCGAAGAAGGACAAGGTGTCGAGCGGGTGGCGATATTTGTCGCGCGCCAGATTGGCGGACGTGCGCGTGGGTGCAGCCACGGCCTGGGCGAGCGTCTGCCGCTGGGTACGCGGTTCGCGCGCAGCGACGCTGGCAATGGCAATCACCGTAGTGGCGACGGCGATGATCGTGAGCGACTGGCGCATGGCCTTTCCTCGTACGGATGCCTATGGCTCCATGTGGGAGTTTTTTGGAACGATGCAACAACAATTGTTGTGCGGTGCGGTAGGCGCCTTGCTGGTTGCGGCGATCAGCGGCATCGGCGAGCGCCGCAGGCGCCGGCGGCGGGACATAGACGATGTGGGGCTGGTGCCCTGGACCACGGTGCAGATGGTCGCGCTGCTCGTCGCCGTGGTGCTCGGCAGCCTCGCGCTCAATTTTCCCGGCTAGACGCCTACGTCAGTAGAAGCGGCGCAACGTCAGCGATCGCTCGCCACCGTCGCACAGCGTGAGGCGGACGGTGCGTCCGGGAGGGCCCACGGCCCAGTCGACGATGCCGCTCGCCCGAACCTGGTCGGCGACGGTGATCCCGTCCGCGGCGCAGATTGTCTCGCCCGCGCGCCATCCGCCCTGTTCGGCAGGCGAGCCGCGCATGACGTGGAGCACGCGCAGCGCTTTCCCGGTGTAGTCGAGCAGCAGCCCGCTGGTCGATCGCACCACCGGCTCACCGGCGGCCTTGCCCGGACGGAGCACCATCCGCTTCGCAACGGGATCGAGCAGCACGCGGTAGCGCAGCATCAGTCCCGTCCCGATTCGTCCTGCGGTGCCGATGCCCGCGGAGAAGCCGTTCTCGGGCTCGATGCGCACTTCGGTCTCGTGCGCAGGCATTCCAGCGATCGAGAGCGACGGAACGACCACGGTATCGGTGACGATTGCGCCGCCCATGCCCCAGCCGAGCGTGGAGGTGAGTGTGCCCCGCGCGCCGGTCGATCGCCAGGCGATACGGCTGAGCGTGACTGCGGCCCCGTCGCCGGTGTCCACCACCATCGGGTGCAGACGCGTGCCTGCCAGCGTCACTTGCGAGAAGTAGATTCCCGATCGCGGCATGCGGCCGAGCGGCGCGGTGGCGCCGGCAAAGGGGAGGCGGCCGCTGGGCAGGATGCGGAAGCGGCGATTGTCATAGTCGATGTCGAGCGCGCAGCAGCCGAGCAGGTCGGCGCCGACATAGAGATCGGTCCCGAACCGTTCCTGTCCCAGCGCGGACGAGATGCCGACTCGCCCGCCGCGGCGGTCGAGGCCACCGAAAGCGATCCTGGAAACCGGCGCCCAGGCCACCTCCACGGAGCCCCCGATCGCCGTCGCGCGCTCGCTCGCGTCGGCCTGCAACTCCGCCTCGGCGGCGAAGCGCGGCGTCGCCACGGTGTCGCTGAGCCCGGTATCGAGGATGGCGCGCGCAGGGCGGCCGTTCACTTCGATCGTGAAGCGGACCTGGTTGGTCGGAGTGAGCTCGAACGCCACCCAGCGCGACTCGGTGTCGGGCGCGAGCGTAGGGACAGCTGCGGCCTGCGTGGGAAGGATCGCGACGGCGAGGGGCAGCAGGAGCATCGGCACAGCATATAGGGACCCTCGCCTTCAGGGGAGGGGCTCCGGACGTATCAGAGGCACGCCTCGAGCAGCGCCTGGTCGAAGCCGAATTGCTTGGCCTTTTCCAGTGTGTAGGGGCGAAGGCCCATCGAGCGGTATTCGCCGATGATCTTCCCGTCCGCGCTCTCGTCGAGATACTCGAACTTGAACAGCTCCTGCGTCACGATGACGGGGCCTTCCATGCCGATCACTTCGGTGACGTTGGTCACGCGGCGCGAACCGTCGCGCAGGCGCTTCACCTGGATGATCAGGTCGACCGAGTCCGCGATCTGGCGCGAGATCGCTTCCTTGGGCACCTTGATGTCCGACATCATCACCATGTTCTCCATACGGGCGAGCGCCTCGCGCGGAGAGTTGGAGTGAAGCGTACACATCGAGCCGTCGTGACCGGTGTTCATGGCGGCGAGCATGTCGAAACACTCGCTGCCGCGAATTTCGCCGAGGATGATGCGATCCGGGCGCATACGCAGCGCGTTCTTGACCAGGTCGCGGATCGTGATCTCGCCCTGACCCTCGAGATTGGGCGGGCGGGTTTCGAGCGGCAGCCAGTGCGGCTGCTGCAGCCGGAGCTCCGCGGCGTCCTCGATCGTCAGCACGCGCTCGCCCGGGTCGATCATCTTCGACAGCGCGTTGAGCATCGTCGTCTTACCCGAGCCGGTACCGCCCGAAATGACGATGTTGAAGCGGCTGGCGCCCGCGATCTTGAGCGCGGTCGCCATCTTCTGCGACATCGACCCGCCCTGCGCCATCATGTCGAGCGTGATCGGCTTGGCGGAGAACTTACGGATCGAGATGGCGGTGCCGCGCAGCGACAGCGGCGGCACGATCACGTTGACGCGGCTGCCGTCCTTCAGGCGGGCGTCGGCCAGCGGCGTGGTCTGGTCGACGCGGCGGCCGACCGAATTGCAGATACGCTGCGCGATCTGGAACAGATGCTCCTCGTCGCGGAACTGGATGTTGGCGAGCTCGAGCTTGCCCTTCCTTTCGACGAAGGTCTGCTCGGGGCCGTTGACCATGATGTCGCTCACCGCCGGATCGGAGAGCAGCTCCTCGAGCGGCCCGAGGCCGAGCAACTCGTCGACGAGCACTTTCTCGAGCGCGAACTGCTCGCGGCGGTTGAGGGTGAGCTTCAGCTCGGCGAGCACTTCGCCGATGATCGGGCGGAATTCCTCGGCCAGCTCGTCCTTGCTCAGCGTCGCCGCAGCCTCGGGATCGACGCGTTCGAGCAGACGGGGGAGGACCTGTTCCTTGATGCGGTGGATCGAGGCCTCGAAGCCCTCCACGCGCGAATTGCCCTGTTCGCCGGTCGCCGCCTGGCGGTCGGCGAGGCGCTGCATCGCGTCGCTGTTGGGGCCGTTCGCGGCGGGATCGCTCTCCGGGAACGCGCCGCCGCCGGGAAGGGGCACGGCGTTGAGCGGCGGGAACTGCTCACCGCCCAGCGGCACCGGGTCGGGCTGGCGCGCGCTCGGCGAGGGCCCATGCATCGGCCGCGCGACTCCGAACGCCGGGCGTCCCCCCGCTGCGCCACCCATTCCGTTGCGTCGTCCGAAAGCGCTCATCGAATGCTCTGCGATCCCCGGTGTTTCCGAACGCAGGACTAGCCCGCCAAGGCTTTAGAATTGCCTAACCAAAGTCGCCGTGCGCCGCGGATCGGCAACCCGGTGCGCATCGCTTCGTTGGAGCGCGTGCAACCCATTCGAAGGAGAGTGTCGATGGAGATCACCAAGGCGCTGCATACCGACCATATGGAACTCAAGAAGCTCCTGCGCACGATCACGGGCAGCGAGGATGCGGAGGAGATCACGTCCGCGTTCGAGGAGTTCGCCGCGCTGCTCAAGAAGCACGCCCGCGCCGAGGAGAAGGTGGTCTATGAGAAGCTCGTCGGCCAGTCGGACGAGGAGGTCCAGCAAGACGGCTACGAAGGTTATACCGAGCACATGCTCGCCGACACTTTGCTCGCCAAGCTGAAGGAAGGCGCGGACCCGCTCTCGCCCGAATGGCAGGCCGAGGCCAAGGTGATGAAGGAAATCCTCGAGCACCACATCAAGGAGGAGGAGGACGCGATCTTCTCCGACGTGCGCGACACGTTCGAGATGGCGGAGCGCAAGGAAATGGGCGAGCAGTTCGAGGAGTTGAAGGACGAGATTCCGGCCTGATTGTGCGGGCGGGCGGCATGTGAGAGCTTCGCGCGTCCGATCCGCGCGGAGCTGTGCCCATGCTGCCCCTGTTGCTGATTCTCGCGCCACCGCAGGCCGTGGCGCTTCCCGAGTGGCTCGCGGGCAGTTGGTGCACCGAGGGCGCGGAGAAGCGCACCTGCGAGCAATGGGCGCCGCCGGCGGGTGGGGGCATGCTGGGGCAGGGCTATGTCGAAGAGGGCCAGGCGCGACGCGCGACCGAGGACATGCGGATCGCGGCCGAGCCGCAGGGCCTCGCCTTCTACGGCCAACCCAGGGGCGAGGCGGCGGTGCGGTTCGCCGCGGTCGAGGTGAGCGCGACGCGGCTGGTCTTCGCCGCGCCGGCGCACGATTATCCCAAGCGGATCGAATATCTGCTGGAAGGGGACATTCTGGTCGCCACGGTCAGCGGCGCCGATCCGGCGAAGGACAGCATGACGTGGCGCTACCGGCGTATCGCAGAAAGCAGCCGGAAATAGGATCGCCGGTGCGGGCGCGGGCCTCAGCCCGCCTTTTCGGCCGTAGGCCTTAGCCCGCCTTTTCGGCGAGAACCGTCAGGCCCTTCTCGTTCACCTCGGCGAAGCCGCCCTCGATGCGGATCGTCTCGGGAGTCGAGCTGCCCGACTTGTAGATCTCGAGATTGCCGTCGCGGATCGTCGACATGAAAGGCGCATGGCCTTCGAGCACGCCGAAGTCGCCCTCGGTGCCGGGAACGACGACCATGTGCACTTCCTCCGAGCGGAGGAGCTTTTCGGGAGTGACGAGTTCGAAGTGGAGCGACATTTTCTCTCGATCCTTCCCCCCTCCCGCTTGCGGGAGGGGGCAGGGGGTGGGCCCCCGCCATCCACGAGGGCTGTATCCTGAGGTGAGCGGGCGCCCACCCCAACCCCTCCCGCAAGCGGGAGGGGCTTAGTTGAAGCTTACGCCTCGCCGGCGAGCTTCTTGGCCTTCTCGACCGCCTGGTCGATGCCGCCCACCATGTA
>DATLJJ010000375.1:0-4205 GCA_035538975.1 Sphingomonas sp.
ATGGCCGACCTGGGTCATGAACTGATCGTCGTCGCTCCCGCGCTCGAGGAGTCGGTCGAGGACCGGCCGGGCGGCGGCCGTATCTACTGGATGAAGGCACCCCCGCTGGTGCTCGATCGCAACTACGGCATCTTCGTGAAGGACGAGCCGATCTGGGAGCTGCTCGATCGGCTGAAGCCCGACGTCGTCGAGACCAGCTCGCCCTGGCGCCCGTGCTGGACGGTCGCGGCGTGGAAGGGCGACGCGCTCAAGGTCTTCTTTGCGCACGGCGACAACATCGGCGCCTATCCGCAGCGCTGGCTCGACAGCGTCGCCAGCCCGATCCAGGTCGAACGGGCGTTCGACTGGTACACGCGCTACATGAACCGCTTCCTCGTGCATTACGACGCGTTCGTCACCAACGGCCCGGCGCTCGCCAAGCGCTTCCGGCGGCGGGGGATGAAGGTCGACGCATCGATGCCGCTGGGGATCGAACGGCGGTGGTTCTCGCCCGATCTGCGCGACGAGAAGCTGCGCGTCGCGCTGCTCGAGCAATGCGGGCTCCCGCCAGAGGGGCACCTCGTGCTCGGGCTGGGCCGCCACCATAAGGAGAAGCGCTGGCCGCTGGTGATCGACGCCGTCGAGGCCGCCGCGACGGACATTCCGGTGGGGCTCCTCCTGATAGGCGACGGCCCCGAGCGGCGGCATCTGGAGGATCGGATCGCGGGCAGCCCGCACATCCGCATCTTCCGACCGGTGTACGACCGCGTCCGCCTGTCACGCATCATGGCGAGCTGCGACGCGCTGATCCACGGATCGGACGCCGAGCCCTTCGGGCTGGTCGCGTCGGAAGCGCTCGCCTCCGGCCTGCCACTGATCGGACCGGACGAGGGCGGATTCGCCGAGATCGCGGACCCGCTCTTCGCCGAAACCTATCGCGCACGCGATGCGCATTCGGCGGCTGACGCGATCCGCCGCATGTTCGCGCGCGAGCCCGCGATCCTGCGCGCTGCCGCGCGCCACGCCGCAAGCCAGGTCCGCAGCGACGAGGATCACGCCGCCGATCTGATGGCCTATTATTCGGAGCTGCTGGCGAAGCGCGGCCGCGCCGCCGCCTGAAGCCTGGCGCGCGGACCCGGGCCGAGCAGCAGCAGCCGCAGCCGCCCGCCCTCGACCGCCACTTGCCGCGCGCTGCGCAGCGCCGCGATTCGCTCGATCGCCTGATCGAGCTTCGCCTCTCCGCCCGACCACGCCGCCTCGCCGCCGATCAGCACCGCCTGCGGCAAGTCGCTCGCGCGCAGCCGATCGGCGGACATGAGATGGAAGCGCTGCTCCTCCGCCTCTGAGATCAGCGCGCGGCTGCGGAAGTAGAAGGGGCCTGCAGCGAATCGCTTGTCGGGAAGCCGGCCGGCGGCAGGCAGGAGCTGCGGCGCGATCGAGGCGACCGGCCCCTGCACGCCCGCCGCGTCGAGCGCGCGGTCGATCGCGCGTCCTTCGTCGACCACGCGTACCATCGGATTGCCCTCGATCGCCGCGCGGCCGAACGCGATCATCGTCGGCGCCAGCCCGGCCAGCGCGAACACTGCGAAGACCCCGCTCTGCCATCGCGGCACGGCCTGGCCGCGGCAGGCGCGCGCCAGCCGCACGAACAGCGGCGGCAGCATCGGCAGCAGATACTGGCGCCAGGTCGGCTCGGGCAGCACCGCCGAGAGCAGGCCCGCCGCGATCATCAGATCGAGCATCCAGTCGATCCGCTCGCGCTCGCCCTGCTGCCGGAAGACTCGCGTCGCGACCAGCACCAGCGCCGGCAGCGCCGCGCCGAGCGCAAGGAACTTGGCGAGGTCGATCAACCGGAAGGCGAGCTTCAGCTTGTAGGCGCGCCCACCACTCGCATAATATTGCTGCGGCGCATCGGCGGGGAAGGTGAAGGCTCCGAACCAGAAGGCTTCGGGCGCGAGGCTGGCGAGCCACAGCACCAGCGCGCAGGGAAGCGCCGCGCCCGCCGCGACCCACAGCGGGCGATGGTCGCGGTCGAGCAATGTCCAGGCGCCATAGACGGCCGCGGGAAGCGCATAGCTCGCCTTGGCCGCCGCCGCCGCTGCCAGCAGCAGCCCGGCACCGAAAGCGGCGGCGGGCGTGCGTGGCCGCCCCTCGCCCGCGACGATCAGCCAGAGCGCGCCCGCGAGCAGCGCCACCGGCAGCGCGTCGTTGCGCGCGATGCCCGTGCCGAACAGCAGGATGTCGGTAGTGGCGAACAGTCCTGCGGCGATCAGCGCGGCGCGCAGCGAAACGCCGCCGGCGCGGGCGGCGCGATAGACGAAGAACACCGCCAACGCGCCCAGCATCGCATTGACCAGCCTGAGCCCGGGATAGGCATAGACGCCCAGCGCCTTTGCCAGCCAGCCGAACACCAGCGGCTGGAGCGGCGTCTGGAGATAGGCATAGTCGCGGTAGGGCAGCAGCCCCTCGCCGGTGAGCACCGCGGCGGCGACATATTGGCTTTCGTCATGGTCGATCGGCCGCGTCATCGCGAGCAGCGCGAGCAGCAGGAAAAGCGCGGCAAACGCCACGCTATGGCCGAGCGCGGGGCGCCGGTTCGGAGTCGAGGCAGTCATGGCGTAGGCAAGAGCAAGGCGATTGGCGGTCCCGGTCCAGTCGTCGCTTCCCCTATGCCCTATCCGGGCGCAGTGTCACAGTAATTCCATGCAGCCGCGGCAGGAACCGCGCATCGGACCACAGGAGGGGGCTCCCCATGACGCTTACGATCGATCGCCGTTCGCTGCTGCTCACCGGCACGCTGGGCCTCGGCGCGCTCGCGATTCCGGGATTCGCGCTCGCCCAAAGCGCGGCGCGCGGCTTCACCCATTCGGTCGCGAGCGGAGAGCCCCAGCAGGATTCGATGCTGCTCTGGACGCGCTACGTGCCTGCCGATGGTGGCGCGGTGCGGCTTCGGGTCGAGCTTTCGGAGACGCAGGACTTCGCGCGCGTCGCAGCCGGCGGCGAGACGATCACGGGGCCGTGGCGCGACCACACCGCCAAGGTCACCGTCGCCGGACTCCGGCCGGCCACGCATTATTTCTATCGCTTCGTGAGCCCCGACGGCAGCTTCTCGCCCATGGGCCGCACGCAGACGCTGCCGCAGGGCAATGCACGCCGATTCGGCATCGCGATCTTCTCCTGCTCGAACCTGCCCTTCGGCTATTTCAATGCCTATGCCCATGCGGCGCAGCGCGACGACATCGACCTGTGGGTCCATCTCGGCGACTATCTCTACGAATATAAGAAGGGCGGATACGCGCCCGCGGCCGGCGCCGTGGGCGGTCGTTGGCCCGAGCCCGAGGGCGAGATCTTCCACCTCGCCGACTATCGCCTGCGCTACGCCAGCTACCGCAGCGACCCCGATCTGCAGACGCTCCATGCGATGAAGCCGATGCTCGTCCAGTGGGACGATCACGAATCGGCCAACAACAGCTGGGAGGGCGGCGCCCAGAACCATCAGGCGGACGAAGGCGACTGGAATGCAAGGCGCGCCGCCGCGATCCAGGCCTTCCGCGAATGGATGCCGGTCTCGGACGAACCCTGGGCGAGCTATGACGTGGGCACGCTGGCCACTTTCTTCCGCACCGAGAGCAGGCTGCTCGGCCGCACCAGAAGCCCCGACATCGCGCCGCTGTTCAGGGAGGCCGATCCGGCGCGCGCGCTCGCGGCGTTCCGCGACGGACCCTGGCAGGATCCGGCGGCGACGATGCTCGGCACGGCGCAGGAGAATTGGCTCTCGCACGGCCTCGCGCGCTCGGTTCGCGCCGGGCAGCGCTGGCAGCTGGTCGGCTTCGGCACGATCATGGGAACGATGCGTGCGCCGCAGGAGGCACTGAGCTGGCTCAAGCCCGACGCGTCGGCGGCCGAGCGCCAATATGTCGGCGCCGCGGTGATGGCGGCCAGGGCGGGGCTCCCGACCGATCTCGACAATTGGGGCGGCTATCCCGCGGCGCGCGCGCGATTCCTCGAATCGGCGCAGGCTGCCGGCGCGAACCTGATCGTGCTGTGCGGCGACAGCCACAACGCCTGGGCGTTCGACCTCGCGCAGGACGGCAAGCCCGCAGGGGTCGAGTTCGCGGGCCATAGCGTCACGTCGCCGGGATATGAGAACGCCGTCGCGATCGATCCGAAGCGCGTCGCCGCCGCGCTGGTCGCCGCCAGCCCCGAGCTCAAATGGTGCGACACCA
>DATLJJ010000376.1:0-8896 GCA_035538975.1 Sphingomonas sp.
GAGAAGCGCGCCGAGCACCGATACCAGCACGCGCTCGCGCTGCGAAAGCGTGCTCCACCATGCATCGAAGCGCGCCAGCGCCGCGTCGAGCGCGGGCATTCGGGAAAGGATCAGCCTCATGCGGCGCTCGCCGTAACCCGGATCGTGCCCTGGGGCGAGCGCGTAACGTTGCCGGAGATGCCCGCCCCGCGCAGCGCCGCATTGATCTGGCCGGGCAGGCCGGGGTCGGTGCCGTCGAGGTCGAGCGTCAGCGTGTTCGCCTGGAAGCTCATGCCGCGTACCGTCAGCGCGCCGGAAAGCGGCCCCAGCGCGCCCGACAGGCGATTGAGCAGCGGCAGGAAACGGTCGGGCGCGGCCGCCCCCGGCGCGGGCAGCATGTCGGTGATGCTCGCCGCCATGTCCCCGCCCAGCGTGGCGCCGGGTGCCGCCGCGGCGAAGGCAGCGCGCGTCTCCTCGGCGCGGCGGTCGGCGATGCGCTGGAGCATCAGCGTGTCGGCCATCGCAATGCCGACATGCGCAGCCGCCCCGATCGCGACGATCCAGCCGAGCCTGCGCCAGATGTTGGGCACCCCCGCGCGGCGCCGGGCATAAAGCCCCTGCCGCAGGTCGAGCGCGGGTTCGAGCAGCCTTTCCGAAAGCGCCAGTGCCCCGGCCGCCGTCTCGCTCGCCGCCATCTCCGCGGGAAGCCGCGTGCCATAGGAAAGTACGCGCGGCCGGCCTGCAGCGTGCCACGCGGGCAGCAGCATCGCCGCCGGGCAGGCGAAGCCCGTCCCGTCGCCGGCACGCACCGTGGCGCGGTCGCCGGCGAGATCGACTGCCCATTCGCCCTCGCCCGGGCGCGGCAGCGCGAGCGCGTCGGGCACCATCGCGGCATGGCCCAGCCCTGCCTCTTCGGCGGCCTCGACCCAGGCGATCATCGCCTCGTGCCGCACCACTCCCACCAGATAGCGCTTCGATTCGATCTCGGCCCCAAGCGCGAGGTGGGCCGATTCGGGCGGCTCGGCGATCGCCTCCTCGACTGCGAAGGGCAGCGCCTCGAGCCGCTTCGCCCTGGTCGCGAGCGGCAGGTCGACCGCGAGCAGGCGCACCTGCTCGCTCGGCACGAGGATGGTTGCAGGGCCCCCGGGCTCGGCTATGATCAGTCGCCCGCCCGCGAGCGTCCACACGCCCGCGGCGCGGGGTTCAGAAGCGTCGTCGGGCGCGCCAAGAGAGCGGCCGGAGGCTGTCACATTTGCTTCATCGGAAGGACGCATGGGGCTGGGATGCGCATAGTTTTGAAACAGTTTAGTGACATTGCACCGCTTCGCCGCACAAGCAAGCGTCACGGAGTTCCCCAAAGCGAGGCCGGGCTGACGCTTGTCGAGATGATCGTGGTGCTCGCGATCATCGCGCTGGTGGCGGCGCTGATCGTTCCCAACGTCATCGGCCGGCCCGACCAGGCGCGCGTGACCACCGCCAACACCGACATGGCGACGATCGCGAGCCAGCTCACGACCTATCGCCTCGACAACGGCGCCTATCCGACCACCGAGCAGGGACTGAAGGCGCTAGTCGAACGCACCACGGTACCGCCGCTGCCCGCGGCCTTCCCCGACGGCGGCTACCTCTCGACGATGCCGCAGGATCCCTGGGGTCGACCGTATGAATATACCTCCAGCGGCCAGAACTATGAGATCAAGTCGCTCGGCCGCGACGGCAAGCCCGGCGGCGAAGGCGTCGACGCGGACATCGTGAAGAAGCGCTGACCACGATGGGGGGGACCGACAACATCGCGACACGGATGCACGGCGAGGCCGGGCTGACTCTTGTCGAGATGCTCGTCGTCCTCGCGATCATCGCCGTCATGGCGGGCGCGGTCTCGATCGGCGTGGGCAGCATCACCCGCGCGCCGAGCGCGGAGGCGGAGGCGCACCGGCTCGCCGCGCGCCTGCAGGCCGCCGCCGACGACGCGATGCTGGGCGACCGGATGATCGCCTTCACTGCCGCCAAGGACGGCTATGGCTTCGCTACGATCGGCGCCGACGGCAAGCTGATCGCGCGCACCGACGATCTGTTCGGCTTCCACCGCCTCCCCGGCGGCATGGTGGTGACGCTCGACGTGCGGCCGCCGGTGATCCTGGGCGTCGACGGCGCGGGCCGGCCACTCACCGCGCTGATCGAATCGGGCCAGCAGCGCTGGCGCGTTACCTACGACGGCCTGACGGCGACTGCCGCGCCGGTGCCGGCGGCATGAGCAGGATTCCTCCCCTTCAATCCTCCCCAGGAGCCTGCGGCTCCGGGGGAGGGGGACCATGCGAAGCATGGTGGAGGGGATCTACGACCGCTGTAGGCCCCCTCCACCACCAGCCTTCGGCTGGCGGTCCCCCTCCCCCGGACGCGCAGCGTCCTGGGGAGGATTCTGGCTTCTCGCTCATCGAAGCGCTCGTCGCCCTCGCCGTGCTCGCGATCGCCACGGTCGGGCTGATGCGCACCGTGGAATCGCACATCGATTCGACTCGCGGCATGGAGCGCCGCGCCGCGGCCATGTGGGCCGCCGAAAACCGGCTGGCCGAGCTCGAGGCCGGGATTCCCGGCAGCGACCAGGTCGACATGCTGGGCCAGCAATGGCGCGTCGCGGTAGAGCGGCGGGGCACCGACGATCCCGAGATTGCACGCGTCCGCATCGCCGTGACCGCCGCAAACGAAAAAGCCCCTCTTGCATCGCTCGACGGCTTCGTGGACGCACGCAGGCGATGATCGGGGATTTCAGCCTAACGCCGCGCCAGGCGCGAACCGCGCTCGACCTGCTGACCGGCGCCGTGATCGTGTCGGTCGCGGTGGCGCTCGCCGGCCTCACGTGGCGCATGGCGGGCCACGCCGGCACCGGCGCGATCACCGTGCCTTCCGGGCGCAGCGGCCCCGCCGTACCGCCCGACATCGCTGCGGCGCTGGCGCTCGCTCCTTTCGGCAAGCCTGCGATCAACGAGGCAGGCCAGCCGACCACCCTGCCGCTCGAACTCAAGGGCGTGATCGCCGCCAATCCGGCGACGCTCTCGACTGCCTTCATTGCAATCAACGGTCAGGCACCAATCGCCTTCCGCATCGGCGAGAGCGTGAGCGGTGCGACGATCCAGTCGATCCTGCGCGACCGCGTAATCCTGGCAATCGGCGGCCGTACCGAATTCCTCGCCTTCCCCGATCCCACTCTGTCACCCGAGCAGCGCCAGGCACAAGCCGATCAGGCGCGCCAGCAGGCGCAGGCGGCACCGCCCCCCGCCCCGGCCGGCGCGCCGATCGCCTCCCCGCCCGCGCCGCCCAACCCCGCGCCGATGCCCGGCGCCGCGGCGGTGCTGGAACGCCTCGACGCCTCGCCCACGTCGGGCGGCTATCGGATCGGCGCCAACGCACCTGCGGGGATGATGACCGGCGACGTGATCCAGTCGGTCAACGGCACCGCGCTCAGCGACCCCGCCGCCGCCAACGCCGCCTTCGCCGCCGCCCAGGCGAGCGGCACCGCCCAGATCCAGATCCTTCGAGACGGCAAGCGGCTCACGCTTACCGTGCCGCTCCGCTAGAAAGTGTTCCCGTGAAGATTCGCTCGACTCTCGCCGCACTCGCCCTCGCCGGCATCGCGCTCGATTCCGTGGCGGCGGCGCAGGCCGCGCAGGACCAGCCCGCCGACGTGGTGGTCAACATGCGCGGCGTCGAGATCGCCGACGTGGCGGACCAGATCTCGCGCATCACCGGCCGCACGCTGATCCTCGATCCTGCCGTGAAAGGTGTCGTTACCGTCACTTCGGCGACTCCGCTCACGCCTGCGGGCGTGTGGGAGCTGTTCCTGTCGGTGCTGCGCGCCAACGGTTTCGCAGCGGTCCGTTCGGGCCGCGCGTGGCGGATCGTCCCTGCCGCCAATGCCGTGCGCGACGGCGGTGTGCCGAGCCGCGGCGCTTCGGGTCAGGAGCTGGTGACGCGCATGGTGCGCCTCGCCAACGTTCCCGCGGCCGATGTCGCGCGTGTCGTGCGTCCGCTGGTCGCGACTTTCGGCAGCGTCGAGCCGCTCGCCAGCCCGAATGCCGTAGTGATCACCGACTATGCGGACAATGTCCGCCGGGTGGAGGCGATCGTGCGCCAGCTCGACGGTGGCAGCGGCGCGACCTTCGCGACGATCACGCTGAGGAACGGCAACGCCGCGGACGTCGCGCAATCGCTGCAGACGGTACTCGGCGACCCCTCGGGCGCGGGCGCGCGCGTCGCGGCCGACGTGCGCAGCAACACGGTGATCGTACGCGGCACCCCAGCGGCAGTGGCAGAGGCGCGGCGCATCGCCGTGTCGCTCGACCATCCCGGCGGCGCGACTCCGATCACGCGCATGTTCCGCCTGAACTTCGCCGACGCGGAGTCGGTGACCGAAGTGCTGCGCGGCGTGCTGGGCCAGGGCGAAAGCGCCGACAACCCGGTGGCCCGCAGCCTTTCCGAGAATCAGAACCCCTTCGCGCGGCTGAGCAATCAGTCGCAGGGACTCTCGGGCATGCAAGGCAGTTCGGGCATCCAGGGCCTCGGCAGCCAGGGTGCCACTGCTCCCACCCAGCCGGTGATGCAGTCGCCACGGGTCGAGACTCCGAACGGCTTCTCGACCCCCGAGCTGACCGTCCAGCCCGCGCCCGAGCTCAACGCCGTGGTGGTGCGCGGCACGCCGCAGGCGATCGCCTCGATCGAGCCGCTGATCACCGATCTCGACGTGCGCCGCCCGCAGGTGCTGATCGAAGCCGCGATCGCCGAGATCACCGGCGACGACGCCGAGGCGCTGGCCGTGCAGCTCGGCACCAGCGGCGCGGTGCTCAGCCAGGTCGAGGGCGCCGGCACTTCCTTCTCGCAGCCCGACTCGGGCTTCGCCTCGCTGGGGCAGATCCTCACTGTGCTCGGCGTGCCGGCGGGCAAGCTGCTCGGCAACGGCTTCACCGGCAATGTCGCGATCGGCGACGATTTCTCGATCCTCGTCCAGGCGCTGGGCGTCTCGACCAAGGCGAACCTGCTCTCCACCCCGCAGATCACCACCCTCGACAATGTCGTGGGCGAGATCGTGGTGGGCCAGAACGTACCCTTCGTCACCGGCTCGGTGCTCACCGACAGCACCAACGTGCGGCCCTACACCACGATCGAGCGCAAGGACGTGGGCATCACGCTGCGCATCCTGCCGCGGGTCAACGCCGGCGACACGATCCGGCTGCAGGTGAACCAGGAAGCATCGTCGATCGCCGCGGCCAGCACGGCTGCCGCGGACCTGATCACCAATCGCCGCGCGATCAACACCACCGTGCTCGCCGACAATGGCGAGACGATCGTGCTCGGCGGCCTGATCAGCGACGACTATCAGGACGTGCGCCAGCAGGTGCCCATCCTGGGCGACATCCCGATCGTGGGCGAGCTGTTCAAAAGCCGCCGCGAGACGCACCAGAAGCGCACGCTGTTCATCTTCCTGCGCCCGCGCATCCTGCGCGACGGCGCGGACGCGAGCGCGGCGGCCAAGGAGAAGTACGCCCGCCTGCGCGCCGACGAGATCGACAACAACCGCCGATCGAGCCTGCTTCTCGCGCCGCCGACGCCGCGGTTGAGCGTAGAGATCGAAGGGGTCTACTGAGCGACCGGGCTCCGATCGACGTCGGCTACGGCGTGATTGGTGGGGGCGCCAGTGCCCGCGTCTGCCGCCCAGGCGAGGACGCAGATCGACGCGGCGCAAGAACGAGAAGAAGCGCAGCCCCGCTACGAGCGGTCGGCGAATGGGAGGCTCAGCATCTCGCGGCAACGTGTCGCAACCGCATCAACAACCGAATCGAAAGCCGCATTGGCCGCCGTGTCGGTCAGTAGCGAAAACGCGGGATAAGTTCGAAGCCAGTCCCGCGAAATCCTATTCCGTCGGCAGCGGTACGCGGACGCGCTGTGCGCCGCGGGTGAAGAAAGCGGCGTCGATCGCGAGCGAGGCCAGCTGCCAGCCATCGACGCTCTCGCCGATCGCCAGCGTGCGCGTGGAGCCGTCGGCGGTGCGGACGAGCGCAACGGCATCGGCGCCGAGCCGTCCGGCCACTCCCACCAATGCGGGCGCATCCTGCGGCGGCGCCTCAGCCTCCACGCCCCCGGCAGGCGCGAACAACGCGCGCTCATAGGCCGCGGCGAGCGGCGGAACCTGTGGGACGGCGAGCGGCTGCAGGGTCGCCGATTCCTGCGCCGGAACCGGCTGCTTCGCGGTCGGCAGCAGCAGGAGCGGCGTCAGCAGCGCCACTGCCCCGGCCCCCGCCAGCGCGAGGATATCGCGCCGCGCGATCATCGCGTTGCCGCCACCAGCTCGCCCGACAGGCGCACCCCGCCGCCGGGTAGCGCCTCGATCCGCCAACCACGCAGCCGCATCACCGGCCGGCCGCGCTCCACTGCGTCGGCGAAGGCGAGCACCGCCTTCTCCGGCCCCGACGCGCCGACTCGCAGGGCTACCACCCCGGCAGGCGCCTTCTTGGGCGCAGCTTCCTCGATCAGCACTCCGCCCGCTTTGGCGAGCGACTGGACGCGTTCGGTCACCTCGCTCGCAGCCCCTACCGACAGTCCCGGGGCGAGCAGCGCAGGCAGAGTGGCGGGCGCCGCGGCCTCGGCGCGCAGCGCGTCGCGCTCGGCACGCGCCGCCGCGAGCCTGCCCAGCGCCGTGCCGGTGGCCGGCGCCAGCAACAGCGCACCGGCCAGCCCGGCCGCCGCGCCGACGAGGAGCCGCGACAGCGTCATTGCGGCTCGACCCTGAACTTGCTGAGCATCGCGCCGTCGCCGGCCTGCTGCCCCACAGCACGCAGCCGCGCGAATTCGGGAGCCCGGCGCAGAGCGGCACGCAGCTTGTCGGGGTCGGGCGCGGCGATCTCGATCTCGATCGCACCGCCCGACTCGCGCGCGACTCGTGCGACGCTCGCCTCGGCCGGCAGCACACGCGCGAGCGCCTCCAGCGTCGCCGAGGGCCCAGGGCCGCGGAGCGCGTCAGCAAGCTGCGCCCGGGCCGTTTCGGCCTCGCGCTTGGCGGCGATCCGCGGCGCGAGCTGCACGCGAAGGCTCTGGGCCTCGCGCCGCGCATCATCGGCAAGCAGCTTCGCGCCGAGCATGGTCGTCAAGGGACCGAGCCAGATCAGCGCGGCGACAATGACGGGAATCCACCAGCTCGCCACAATGGCCGCGCGCGCGGCGGGCACCGCATTCTCCTTGCTCCGCGCACGCTGCACGAGCCGGTCCGCCAGACTGCGGGGAGGCTGCGGCACCTCGGGCTCGGGGGGCGGCGTGTCGGGCATCACGCCCGTCGTTTACCCCTGTCCCGGTCCGGAGCAAAGCGTAACGATATCGACGCGGAGGAGTCATCGCCGCGTCACCGCTCTTCCATCACCCCGTAAACCGCCCCTCCCAAAGCAGCCCGGACCGAGGCCGTGCCTGGCCCGGCTGCCTGGGGGTTTCCATGACCGATCTGACCGAGACCAGCTACGGTTACAGCGACGGCGACGTCGACACCAACCGCACCACCGCCACCACGCTCAACGAGCTCGCCGACCAGCGCCTCTCGCGCCGCCAGACCCTGCGCGGAGGCACCGCCCTCGTCGCCGCGACGATGGGCGCATCGATGCTCGCCGCATGCGACAACGCCAGCGAGAGCACGACTCCGCCGGTCACCGCCGAGCCGGGCCAGACGATCGCCACCAGCTCGGGCCGGATGGTGACGCTCACGGGCAGCGGAAGCGGCTCGCAGAGCTGGGTACAGATCGAGGGCCCTGCAGTGACGCTCAACGGCGCACTTACCTCCACGGCCAGCTTCCTCGCGCCTGCGGTGGCGGCGGATACGCGCTTCGTCTTCCGCTACGTGGCGAGCAGCACCGGCACCACCTTCCGCGATACCACGGTCACCATCAGCCCGGCGACGCTGAGCTTCGCCGCAGTCGCCAAGAACAAGAACGACATCGTCACCGTGCCTGCGGGCTACAAGGTGCAGGTGATCAACCGCACCGGCGATCCGGTTCTCGCGGGCGTTCCGGCGTACAAGAACGACGGCACCGACACCAATTTCGCCGGCCGCATCGGCGACCATGGCGACGCGCTCTATTGGTACGGCCTCGCCGCGACCGGCATTGCACGGGACGCGAACAGCTCGACGCGCGGGCTGCTCGTGCAGAACCACGAGAACATCAACCAGCAGTACCTCCATCCGAACGGCGCGGCCTCGGTGGGCGGCGTCCGCCCCGAAGCCGAGGCGCTCAAGGAGATCGAGTGCCACGGCGTCAGCGTCACCGAGTTCAGCCAGAACCCGGACCGGAGCTGGACCTTCAACCAGGCGAGCGCGCTCAACCGCCGCATCACCCCGAACACGCAGATGGTGTTCAACGGGCCGGTCAAGGGCTCGGACCTGATCAAGACCGCCTATTCGACCGACGGCACCAGGGGCCGCGGCACGATCAACAATTGCGCCAACGGCACCACGCCCTGGGGCACGGCGATCACCTGCGAAGAGAATTGGGCCGGCTATTTCCGCCGTCCCAGCGCGGACGTCGCGGGCCGCACACCCAGGGAGCTGACCTCGCTCAATCGCTATGGCGTGAGCACCGCGGGCAATTTCAGCTGGGCCACGGTCGTCCCCGCCGATGCCACGAACACGACCTTCGCCCGCTGGAACGCGACGGTTTCGGGCGCGTCGGCGACCGCCGATTTCCGCAACGAGCCCAACCAGTTCGGCTGGATCGTCGAGATCGACCCCTATGATCCCACCAAGCCGCCGCGCAAGCGCACCGCGCTCGGCCGCATGGGCCATGAGGGCTGCTGGCCGGGCAACTTCGTCGCGGGGCGCAAGCCGGCCTGGTACATGGGCGACGATTCACGCCGCGAGTATCTCTACAAGTTCGTCTCGGCGACC
>DATLJJ010000377.1:0-3369 GCA_035538975.1 Sphingomonas sp.
GGCCCCGCACGCCAGCCAGAGCACGACGGCCAGCCCGCCATGCCGCCAGCCGAGCAGCGCGCCGGCGAGCGTCACGGCCAGCGTCTGCAGCGTGATCGGTACCGGCGCCATCGGCAGCGGCGAAGGGAACTGGATGCGGGAAGCGAAGGCGAGCAGCCCGATCGCGGCTACGGTGGTCAGCAGCCATTGGAGAATGCGCATGGCTGCTTCCTAGAGTCCCTTTCGGCCAAGGCAATCCACCTTGGCGCCACGGCCGCGCGGGACTAGCCTCGCGCCATGCACCATCTGCTCAGCTACACGCTCGCCTCCGACTATCTCGAACGCCGCCCGGCATTCCGGAGCGAGCATCTCGCGCTGGCTTGGGCCGCGGCCGATCGGGGCACCCTGCTGCTCGGCGGCGCAGTGGGCGACCCGGTCGAATCGGCGCTGCTGCTCTTCACCGATGCCGAGGCGGCGCGCGCCTTCGCTCAGGCGGATCCGTACGTGGCGAACGGGCTGGTCGAGAGCTGGCGCGTCCAGCCTTGGGCGACGGTGGTCGGCGAGCAAGCCGCCGCCCCCGTCCGCCCGTAACGTAATCCTCCCCTCAGCCTCCCGAGAAGATCGAGCGGCTGAGCACGTCGCGCACCGTGTCGCGGCCCGAAGCCATGCGCCCCTGCGCCGCGCGGGCGATCTGCGCACCCTCGGCCGCGATCGACGCCTGGCGCTGGGTGAGCGCGCGGAACTGCGCCGCATCGGCCCCGCTGTTGAAGCCGAAATAGCCGCCGTTGTTGTACCAGCCGCGCTTGGCGAGCAGTCGGCACAGCTCGCCCGTCGCGCCGATCAGCGCGCGCTGGTGGGTGAGCAGCGCGTCGCCTTGCGCACCTGCCATCGCCGCGATTCCCTGCCTGGCCTTTTCCGAAAGCCTCGCGCTAGCCAACGCATCCGTCATCGCCTTGCCGCGCGCGGCGCGTGCATCGGCCTGCGCGCGCGCCGTGGCTTCGAGCGCGTCGACCGCGTCGCATCGCGACAGCACAGCGGGATCCAGCCCCAGCAAATAGGGGCTGGAAAGATTGGCCACGCCCAGCTTCGCCATCTCGGTGCCGAAGTCGCGCTGCGCCTGCGCGTCGGCGGCAACGCCTTCGACGAACAGCTTCGAAAGCGGGCCGCGCGCTGCTGCGCCCGCGGGTAGCTGCGCCACGCCGCCGGGGCCGAACTCGACTTCGGCGAAGCTGCTCGCGTCCGCGCGCGCGTGGGTCTCGTACTGCGCGTGTGCGATCATCGCCGATCCGGCTCCGGCCGCGACGAGCAGCACCAGCGAGCCCGCCTTCCACGCCGCACTGGCATGGCGCGTGGTCACGATATAGCCCACACCCCACAACAGCACCGCCAGCCCTGCGCCCACCCCGAGCAACAGCCCCAGCGACTGCTGCGGCACGAGCATCGGCCCGAGCAGCGCGCCGACGACGAGCAGCGCGCCCCCGGCGAGCGTCGCCACGACCGGATGGCCGAACGGCGCGTCCGCGCCGTCTTCGATATCTTCCATTGGGAGCCCCCTCCTGTTCGGCACCAGCTTTAGCCGCGCCGCGACAACAGGCAAGTGCCGGCGGCCCTTGCATGTTGCTGCATCTGCGAACAAAGGCGGGCGCGTGAACCGCGCCGCCACTGCCTCATCCGACACCACCGGGCTCATCTCCGGCGCCGCGGCCTATGCGCTATGGGGCGTGCTGCCGCTCTACATCCACTTGCTCCAGCGCGTCCCCGCGCTCCAGGTGCTCGCGCATCGCGTGCTGTGGTCGCTGCTGCTTCTCGGCCTCGTGATCCTCGCGCTGCGCCGGCTCGGACCGATCGTGCGCGCGGCGCGCGGGCGCACGCTGCTGCTGCTCGTTGCCAGCGCCTCGCTGATCGCGATCAACTGGCTCGTCTATATCTGGGCGGTCCAGAACCACCATGTGCTGGAGGCGAGCCTCGGCTATTTCATCAATCCGCTGGTCAATGTCGCGCTCGGCATGGCGGTGCTCGGTGAGCGGCTGCGGCGGCTTCAGGGCGTCGCGATCGCCGTTGCGGCCGCCGGCGTGGCGGTGCTCGCGATCAGCGGCGGCGGCGCATTGTGGATCTCGCTCGCGCTGGCGCTGAGCTTCGGGCTCTACGGACTGGTGCGCAAGGTCGCCGCGATCGACGCACTGGGCGGGCTCGCAGTCGAGACTCTGCTTCTCGCTCCCGCCAGCCTCGCGCTGCTGCTCCAAGCGGGCCAGGCTGGACAGGGCGCCTTCGGCGAGTCCACCGGGCTCGACCTGCTGCTGATGCTCGCCGGGCCGGTCACCACTGCGCCCCTGCTTCTGTTCGCCGCCGCCGCGCGCCGGCTGCCGCTCGCGACGCTCGGGCTGCTGCAATATATCGCACCCACGCTCCAGTTCGCCCAGGCCGTGCTCTACTTCGGCGAGCCCGTCGGGCTGGTCCATGTCGTCACTTTCGCCCTGATCTGGACTGGCTGCGCGCTCTACGCGCTCGACGGACTGCGCACTGCACGCCGCGTCCGCGCCGTCTGAACCCTTTCAAAACAGGATTTGCGCTGCCACGCTCCGGCATCGCTCTTTGAACGGTCCGGATTCGCTTCTTCAACTGCGGGCGACAGTTTATTTCACGATTCGCGGGAAAAGTGCGACGTTAGGCGTGCCCCTCAGGGCTCGAGTGCGATGTCGTCGCCGTCGTCCAGCTCCTCGTCCAGGTCTTCCTCCTCGTCGTCGAAGTCGTCCTGGATGTCGTCCTCGCGAATGTCTTCCTCGGCCAGGTCGACCTCGTCGTCCTCCTCGCCAAGTTCGTCGTCGACCATCCTGAGTTCGTCGGTGTCGTCCTCGTCGCCGTCCTCGCCCAGGTCGATCGGAATGTCGGTCAGGATCGTGCCGTCGCTGGGGGCGTCGTTGGTCGTCTCGATGATCTCGGCGCGCTGGCTTTCGTCATAGCCGTCCTCGTCCCAGCCATCGTCGCCGGGCCCCATCGCGGGTATCTGGTGACCGCCCATTCGCCTGCCTCTCGTTGCTCCGGGGGCCGATGCCCCCAACAGCGTAACGAAACGGCCAAGCCCGGCCCCGCGTTCCCTCAGGTGGGGCGGAACAGCTTGCCGCGCTCGGCGATCGCCACGACGATCATCGCAAGCACGCCCATCGCGAGGAAGCCGGCATAGAGCGGCACCGTCGTGCCGTCGAAATGCTGGCCGATCGCCGCGCCGATCAGCGCGCCGCCCAGCGTGGTGACGAAGCCCTGCAGGCTCGATGCGGTGCCGGCGATCGCACCCATCTTCTCCATCGCCATGGCCGAGAAGTTCGACGTGGCGAGGCCGAAGCACGCCATCATCAGCGCCTGGAGGATCGCGAAGGTCCAGAGCGTCTCGAA
>DATLJJ010000378.1:0-1776 GCA_035538975.1 Sphingomonas sp.
TCGTAGAGGTTGAGGCCGGTCGAGGCGGCACAGCGTGCGGTGAAGGTCGAGGCGTTCAGCTCATGATCGGCGAGCAGCACCAGCGCGCGGCGGATCAGGTCGGGCGCATGCTTGTTGTCGGCCACCCAGGCCCCGGCAATCTGCTGATGCAGCGGCTCGGCCGACGGCTCGGCGTTGAGCATGGTCGCAACCAGCAGGCGGACGATGCGCGCACCGACGAGCGCGCGGCCGTCGGGCGCTCGGGTGAAGGCGCGAGGATCGGCGCTCGCGGCCAGCGCGAGCACGGCGATGGCGCGGTCGATCGGCGCGGCGCGGCGCGCGGCTTGGCCGATCGCGCGCATCTCATCGGAAATCTCCGGCTGATTGTCCGGATCGAACGGATCGACGCCGGAGACGTCCCAGAGCAGCGTCGCCGTGTGCTCAAGCGTATCGCTCTCGGAAAGATCGACGCAATTGACGCCGCGGTAGATCGCACCCTCCTCGGTGATGGTCGAGATCTCGGTGTCCATCACCGGCAGGTCGGCATCGAAGCTACGCAGTCCGCGCGGCTCCGGCGACGGCACGCGGCGCTCCTTCAGCGCGCGGACGTCCTCGGCGCGGTAGCGGTTCTTCCTGGAGTCCGGCGTCGGCTCGGAGCGGATCAGGCCGCGGCTGACATAGGCGTAGAGGGTGGCCGGGGAAACCGCGAGCTCGGCGGCGGCTTCCCGGGCAGACAAGTAGAGCGCCGAAGAATTTTTCATGTTGATTTATGTAATCAAGATTGATCAATGTGTCGAGAGGCCTGACCTTTCCCCTGCGTGCAATGCAAAAGGGAGATTTGGGCCATGAACATCCACCTCACCAAAAGCCAGATCGGGCTGGACGGCGTTCCCGCGGCCGAGACCGTGCTGAGTCACGTCGACGGCGAGCGCGGCGAGCTGATCATCGCCGGCGAGCATGTCGGCCGGCTGGCAAGCCAGTCCAGCTTTGAAGGCGTCACTGCCCGGCTCTGGAACGGCGCCAGCAAGAGCAATCTCAGCGAAGCCAATGTGCGGGCAAGCCTGGGCACGGCGCGCGAGCGCGCCTTCGCACGGCTGGGCGACCTCCTGCCGGCGACGCGCGGCATGGGCATCGTCGACGGGTTTCGCGCAGGCGTCGCGGGGCTTCGTGCAGAGAACGGGCTGGCGCACGAGGCGACCATCGTCGGCGCGTTGCCGGTGATCGCGGGCGCGCTGGTTCGCCGCGCCAAGGGGCTCGAGCCGGTCGCGCCCGATCCGAATGCGAGCCATGCCGCCGATACGCTGCGGATGCTGCGCGGCTCCTCGCCGGAGCCGCGCGAGGTCGCGGCGCTCGACGCGTATCTCGTGACGGTCTGCGATCACGGCATGAATGCGTCCACCTTTACGACGCGTGTGGTGGCCTCGACTCAGGCCGACCTGTTCGCCGCCGTCACCGCCGGCTATTGCGCGCTCACCGGCCCGCTGCATGGCGGCGCGCCGGAGCCGGTGCTGGAAATGCTCGATGCGATCGGCTCAAGCGATCGCATCCGGCCCTGGGTGGATGCAGCGCTCGCGCGCGGCGAACGGCTGATGGGCTTTGGCCATCGCGTCTATCGCGTGCGCGATCCGCGGGCCGACGTGCTCAAGGCTGCGATCGAGCGGCTCGCGGCGGACGGCGCCGACCTGCCCTTTGCCGGCGAGGTCGAGGCCTATATCCGCAGCGCGCTGCGCAAGAAGAATCCGGATCGGCCGCTGGAGACCAATGTGGAGTTCTTCACCGCGATCCTGCTCGATGCGC
>DATLJJ010000379.1:0-6498 GCA_035538975.1 Sphingomonas sp.
AACGATATCGAGGCGCTGCTCGCCGCGCGCGATTTCATCGACTTCCTGCCCGCCTCGAACCGCGAGAGCGTGCCCGAGCGACCGTGCGAGGACCCCTGGGACCGGATCGAGGAGAGCCTCGACACGCTGATCCCGCCGAGCGCCAACCAGCCGTACGACATGCACGAGCTGATCCGGAAGGTGGTGGACGAAGGCGAGTTTTTCGAGCTCCAGCCGAGCCATGCGGCGAACATCATCATCGGCTTCGGGCGCGTCGAGGGGCGCACGGTGGGGGTGGTCGCCAACCAGCCGATGGTGCTGGCCGGCGTGCTCGACATCAATTCGTCCAAGAAGGCGGCGCGCTTCGTGCGCTTCTGCGACGCGTTCGAGATCCCGATCCTGACGTTCGTCGACGTGCCGGGCTTCCTGCCCGGCGTCGGACAGGAGCATAGCGGGATCATCAAGCACGGCGCCAAGCTGCTCTTCGCCTATGCCGAGGCGACTGTGCCCAAGATCACCGTGATCACGCGCAAAGCCTATGGCGGCGCCTATGACGTCATGGCGTCGAAGCACCTGCGCGGCGACCTGAACTATGCCTGGCCGACCGCCGAGATCGCGGTGATGGGCGCCAAGGGCGCGGTGGAGATCATCTTCCGCGGCAAGACTCCCGAGGAGATCGCCGAACGCACCGCCGAATATGAGGCGCGCTTCGCCAACCCGTTCGTGGCGGCGAGCAAGGGGTTCGTGGACGAAGTGATCATGCCGCACTCGACGCGGCGGCGGGTGGCGCTGGGGCTACGGAAGCTGCGGAACAAGCAGCTCGAGAACCCGTGGAAGAAGCATGACAATATTCCGCTCTGAGCTGATCGACACTGAGCGGCTGAAATTTCAGTTCGTATCGTCCAACGATCCTGACCTCATCGGGGTCGAGGTCTACCAGGGCGATAATCTGTTGGTCGATGTGTCGATGGATCAGCACGGACAGACAAGTGTGCTGTTCGATTCCGATCAGGAGGGCTCGATGGAGTTCGACCTCCAATCGCTTCGGCATCTCTTGGACAGATGTGAAGCCGAACTCTCCGCATGGCGTGAGCGCCTGAAAGCGCCGGGCGAAATTTGGGAGGCGTGTGAATGAAACTCGGCCGTCTCAACCATGTCGGCGTCGCGACGCCCTCGGTGGAAGCGTCGATCGCCTTCTACCGCGGCGTGATGGGCGCGGAGGTGGTCCGCGAACCGTTCGACTTGCCCGCGCAGGGCGTGAAGGTATGCTTCGTCGACACGCCGAACAGCCAGATCGAGTTGATCGAGCCGCTGGGGGAGGGATCGCCGATCCATGGCTTCCTCGCCAAGAATCCGGCGGGCGGGCAGCACCATCTCTGCTATGAGGTGCCCGACATCCATGAAGCCAAGGCGTGGTTCGAGGCGAAGGGATGCAAGGTGCTCGGGGAGCCTCGGATCGGGGCGCATGGGACGCCGATCTTCTTCGTCCATCCGCGAGACATGGGCGGGGTGCTGACCGAGATCATGGAAAGCCCGAAGGGTGATCATGGCCATTGATGCCGATCCGATCCGGCTCGCCACAGCGCTGATCCTCGACGACGAGGGGCGCACGCTGATGGTGCGCAAGCGCGGCGCGGAGGCGCTGATCCAGCCCGGCGGCAAGATCGAAGCGGGCGAGACCGTTGCCGAAGCGCTGGCGCGCGAGATCGCCGAGGAACTGGGCTGCGCGGTGGTCCGCGCCGAGCCGCTCGGGCGCTTCTCGGCCCCGGCGGCGCACCAGCCCGGCCGGCATGTTGAATCCGAGCTGTTCCGCGTCGAAATCGCAGGCACGCCTGCAGCCGGAGAAGAGATAGAGGCGTTGTTCTGGCTGACGGCCGACGAAGCCGAGGCTGCGCTGATCGCGCCGCTTTCCCGCAACCATGCGCTCCCGCTCGTCAAGGCGGCGGCAGCGCGCATCAAGGACGCTGCATGAGCGGCTTCGAACATATCCTCACCGAGCGCCGCGGCGACGTTCTTGCAGTCACGCTCAACCGGCCCGACCGGCTCAATGCCGCGCCGCCCGCGATGTTCGACGAGATACGCTCGGCGATCGAGGCGTTGGAGGGCGCGCGCGCGGTTCTGCTGCTGGGCGCGGGCAAGGCCTTCTGCTCGGGCGCGGATGTGGGCAGCGGCGCGCTGGCCGCAGGCGATCCGGGCGCGGCGACGCATTCCGCGCTCACCGAACATTACCACCCGACGCTGGAGGCGATCGCCGAACTGCCCGTGCCGGTGGTGAGCGCAGTGCGCGGGCCCGCGGCGGGGATCGGCTGCAGCCTGGCGCTGGCGGCGGACTTCTGCGTGGCGGCGAACACCGCCTATTTCCTCCAGGCCTTCGTCAACATCGGGCTCGTGCCCGACGGTGGAGCGAGCTGGATGCTGCCGCGGCTGATCGGCCGCCACCGCGCGCTGGAGATGATGATGCTCGGCGAGCGCGTGCCGGCCGACAAGGCGCGCGACTGGGGGATGGTCCATCAGGTAGTGCACGAGGACGTGCTGGAGGACGAGGCGTGGCGGCTCGCCCAGCGGCTGGCCGCGGGTCCGACGGTGGCGCTGGGCATGATCCGTCGCCAGCTCCATGCGGCGCTCGGATCGAGCTATGCCGAGGCGATGGCGCGCGAGGCGGACAACCAGCGCATGGCGCGGGGGACGCAGGATTCGATCGAGGGAGGCATGGCCTTCCTCCAGAAGCGCAAGCCGGAGTTCAAGGGCAAGTGACGTTGGTGCTTTCCGTACGGGTGTCGCGATGAGCGAAGGACCGACTCTCGACGACTGGGCGAAGCTCGCCGCGAAGGAAGTTCGCGGCGCCGACCTGACGTGGCACACGCCCGAAGGCATCGCCGTGAAGCCTCTGTACACGCAGGAAGATGCCGCTGACCCCGGCCTCCCCGGCTTCGCGCCCTTCACGCGCGGGGTGAAGGCGACCATGTACGCCGGCCGGCCCTGGACGATCCGGCAGTACGCCGGCTTCTCGACTGCCGAGGAATCCAACGCCTTCTACCGCCGCAATCTCGCCGCGGGCCAGAAGGGGCTGAGTATCGCCTTCGATCTCGCCACGCACCGCGGCTATGACAGCGATCACCCGCGCGTGGTGGGCGATGTCGGCAAGGCCGGGGTCGCGATCGACACGCTCGCCGACATGCAGATCCTGTTCGATGGCATCCCGCTCGGCGAGATGTCCGTGAGCATGACGATGAACGGCGCGGTGCTGCCGTGCCTGGCCTTCTACATCGTCGCGGCGGAAGAGCAGGGCGTTGCACAGGACCAGCTCACCGGGACCATCCAGAACGACATCCTGAAGGAGTTCATGGTCCGCAACACCTATATCTACCCGCCCGAGCCGAGCATGCGGATCGTGGCGGACATCATCGCCTATACCGCCGAGCACATGCCGCGGTTCAACTCGATCTCGATCTCGGGCTATCACATGCACGAGGCCGGGGCGACGGCGGTGCAGGAGCTGGCCTTCACGCTGGCGGACGGGATGGCCTATGTCCGCGCCGCGCAGAAGCGCGGGCTAAATATCGACGATTTCGCAGGACGTTTATCGTTCTTCTTCGGAATCGGAATGAACTTCTTCATGGAAGTGGCGAAGCTGCGCGCGGCGCGCACTTTGTGGAGCCGGATCATTGCGGGCTTCGGCGGCAACACCCGCAGCCAGATGCTGCGGACGCACTGCCAGACCTCGGGGGTCAGCCTGCAGGAGCAGGACCCGTACAACAACGTCATCCGCACGACGATCGAGGCGATGGCGGCGACCTTCGGGGGCACGCAGTCGCTTCACACCAACAGCCTCGACGAGGCCGTGGCGCTGCCCACCGACTTCTCGGCCCGGATCGCGCGCAATACCCAGCTCATCCTGCAGGAAGAGACCGGGATGACGCATGTCGTCGATCCGCTGGGCGGCTCCTATTACGTCGAGGCGCTGACGAAGGAACTGGCCGACAAGGCCTGGGCGCTGATCGAGGAAGTCGAGGCCGCGGGCGGCATGACGCATGCGGTCGAGAAGGGCATTCCCAAGGAGCATATCGAGCGCGCCGCCGCCGCGCGCCAGGCGCGGGTCGATCGCGGCGAGGACGTGATCGTCGGCGTCAACAAGTACCGCCCCGCTGCCGAGGAGCCGATCGACATCCTCGACATCGACAATGCCCGCGTGCGCGCCGACCAGATCCGGCGGATCGAGAAGACGCGCGCCGAACGCGATGCGGCGCGCGCCGAGGCTGCGCTGGATGCGCTACGCGAAGGTGCGCGCGGAAGCGGGAACCTGCTCGCCTTGTGCGTCGAGGCGGCACGCGCGCGGTGCACGCTGGGCGAGATGTCCGCCGCGATGGAGGATGTGTTCGGACGTCATGGCGTCGCGGTCACGCCGATCAAGGGCGTCTACGGTCCCGCGCATGCTGCGGACGCGGGCTGGCTGCAGGCGGAAGAGGGCGTCGCCGCCTTCGAGCGCCGCGTCGGCCGACGCCCACGCGTGCTCGTCGCCAAGATGGGGCAGGACGGGCACGATCGCGGCGCCAACGTCGTCGCCAGCGCCTTTGCCGATCTGGGCTTCGAAGTGATCTCAGGCCCGTTGTTCCAGACGCCTTCGGAGACCTGCGCGCTGGCGCTGGGGGAAGAGGTCGACGTGGTCGGCGCCTCCAGCCTCGCCGCGGGGCACAAGACGCTGATCCCCGAGCTGGTGCGCGCGCTCAGGGACGCCGGACGGGCGGATATCAAGGTGGTGGCGGGCGGCGTGATCCCGCCGCAGGACTATGAGTATCTGCGCGAGCATGGCGTGCAGGCGATTTTCGGCCCCGGCACCAATCTGGTGAATGCTGCCGCGGAGGTGCTACGTCTGCTGGGGCACAATCTGCCGCCGATGGGGGAGGCCGCCGAATGACCGAGATCGCCGAAGACGAGGGCGTGGAAGCAGGGCAGGACAGCACGACCCTGCTCTACGACTATTTCAAGCATCTGACCTCGCTGTGCATCCTGTCGCTCGGCGGCGTGCTGGCGCTGGTTCCCAATGCCAAGAGCCTGAAACCCGAGCTGATCATGGGAGTGCTCGCGGTGATCGGTTTCGCGGCGCTGCTCTCCTTCGGAGGCGCCTCGGAGATCGTACGTGCGCGCTTCCTGCGGAGGCCGATACACAAAAGCGTCAATTCCTGCCGGATCATTGCGCCCGTGCTGCTTTCGATAGGGATCGGCATGTTCGTCTACCTTTTTGCCCGGACCCTGCATTCATGACCCGAACCGACTGGACCCGCGACGAGATCGCCGCGCTGTTCGACCTGCCCTTTACCGAACTCGTCTTCCGTGCCGCCGAGGTCCACCGCGCGCATCACGCCGCGAACGAAGTCCAGCTCTCCACGCTGCTTTCGATCAAGACCGGCGGGTGCCCCGAGGATTGCGGCTATTGCAGCCAGTCCGCCTCGGCCGAGACGGGGCTGAAGGCAACGAAGCTGATGGACGTGCGCGCGGTCCTGCAGGCTGCGGCGCAGGCGAAGGACCACGGCTCGTCGCGCTTCTGCATGGGCGCGGCGTGGCGCAATCCCAAGGACCGCGACATGCCCGCCATCGTCGAGATGGTGCAGGGCGTCCGCGCGATGGGGATGGAGACCTGCATGACGCTCGGCATGCTGAGCGAAGGGCAGGCGAAGATGCTCGCCGATGCGGGGCTCGATTACTACAACCATAACATCGACACCTCGCCCGAACGCTATGGCGAAGTGATCACCACGCGGAGTTTCGAGGACCGGCTCGACACGTTGGAGCATGTCCGGGAGGCGGGCATCAACGTGTGCTGCGGTGGTATCGTGGGCATGGGCGAGACGCGGGGCGACCGCGTTGGGTTCATCCATGCGCTGGCCACGCTGCCGGTGCACCCGGGGAGCGTTCCGATCAACGCGCTGGTGCCGATCAAGGGCACCGTGCTCGGCGACATGCTCGCCGACACGCCGCTCGCCAAGATCGACGACATCGAGTTCGTGCGCACCGTAGCAGTGGCGCGGATCACGATGCCGGAGAGCATGGTGCGGCTGAGCGCGGGGCGCGAGAGCATGAGCGATGCGACGCAGGCCCTATGCTTCCTGGCGGGCGCGAACTCGATCTTCACCGGCGACAAACTGCTGACCGCAGGCAATGCCGGCGACGACAAGGATGCGGCGCTGTTCGCGCGGCTGGGGATTACGCCGATGGCGGCTGAGGTGAAGGTGGAGCTGGAGGCGGCGGAGTGATGCGGTGGCGCGGGCGTATCTTCGCCGCGCTGACGCTGGCACTGGGGCTCGTATTCGCGTTCAATCTCGCCTTGATCTTTGCTCCGAGCATTTTTGAATGCGGAGATGAGTGGCCCCTCTGCTCTAGCAACGCATTTCGGACATCGCTTTTGATTGTCGTTGCAGCGCCGGTGAGCTGGATGGCGGCGTTTTGGTTGCTGTGGAAAGGTTGGGGCAGATCCTAGTGTTCAAGAAGATTCTGGTCGCCAATCGCGGCGAGATCGCCTGC
>DATLJJ010000380.1:0-5357 GCA_035538975.1 Sphingomonas sp.
GCGGTGATGACCGCGGGCAAGCGCTACAGCGAAGTCGGCCCGCGGATGGCGGACATGCGGCGCAACGTGTTCCGCGTCGCCACCGGCATACGCGGCGACATCGGCGACGCGTCGCCCAACTTCCTCACGGATCTCTCCTACGACGTCTATTACAGCTACGCCCGCAGCGAAGAGACCACGATCCTGCGCAACGCCATTTCGCGCAGCCGCATCCAGCAATCGGTGCTGCGCGGCACGGGCGGGGCGGCGCCGGTGTGCAACATCTTCGGCCTCAGCATCGACGATGCCTGCGCGAACGCCGTCCGCGTCACGGCCACCAACACCACCGTCGCCGAAATGCAGGTCGCCTCGGCCAATATCTCGGGCAATCTCTTCCGGCTTCCCGCCGGGCAGGTAGGCTTCTCGACCGGCGTCGAATGGCGGCGGACCGAGGCGGTGTTCACGCCCGACTCCTTCCTGGCGTCGGGCGACGTGGCGGGCTTCAATCCCGGCCTTCCCACCGGGGGCAGCGTGAGCGCGAAGGAAGTCTTCGGCGAGCTGCGCGTCCCGCTGATCCACAATACCCCGATGATCGACAGCCTCGTCGTCAACGGCGCCTTCCGCTACTCCGACTATGATCTCGAGGGGGTCGGCGGCCAGTGGACCTACCTGGGCGGGCTCGAGTGGAAGCCGGTGCAGGACATCACCTTCCGCGGCCAGTATCAGCGCGCGATCCGCGCGCCCAATGTCGGCGAGCTCTATGGCGGCACGCGGCGCAGCTTCGAAAGCGCAATCGATCCCTGCTCGGACCGCCAGCCCGCCGCGCAGCGGACCGACGCGGTCCGCGCAGTGTGCGTCGCCACCGGCGTGCCGGCCGCCAATGTCTTCGGCGCGATCCAGCCCAACACGATCATCCCCACCGACTTCGGCGGCAATCCGAACCTGGGACCGGAGAAGTCGGACACCTGGACCGCGGGAGTCGTCTTCACCCCCAGCTTCCTGCCGCGCTTCCGGGCGAGCATCGACTATTTCAACATCGAGCTCGAAGGCGCGATCGCGGCGCTGGGCGGCGGGCTGAGCAACACGCTCAACCTCTGCTACAACGTCATCCAGGACGTGGGCAGCGAGTTCTGCCGGGCGGTACAGCGCGATCCGGCGAACGGCGAGATCCGCGATCCCTTCGCCGTGCAGGTCCGCAACGCCAACACCGGCGCGCTCAAGACCTCGGGGCTGGACATCGCCGCGCGCTACAGCGTGCCGCTCGGCGGCGGGAACCTCTCTTTCGCCACCGACTGGACCTACACCTATGAGTTCACGCTGACGCCGCTGCAGGCGATGCCCGACATCAAGAACTATTGCGCGGGATCGTTCGGCAGCACCTGCGGCGAGCCGCTTCCCAACTGGCGCGGCAACAGCCGGATCACCTGGGACGCTGGCGACTTCAGCGCGAGCCTGCGGCACCGGTTCGTCGGCAGCGTGACCAACGATCGCTACATCCTGCCGACCCGCGCAGGCTCGGCGACCGCGCCGGCGCTCAACACTTTGGTCTATCCGGTGCTGGAGGCGCAGCACTATTTCGACCTGTCGCTCAGCTACGACTTCGCCAAGGGGATGCAGATCTACGGCGGCGTCAACAACCTGACCGGCAACGAACCGCCGATCGTCGGCTCGCCGCAGATCCGCTCGAACACCTATCCGGCGACCTACGACGTGCTGCGGCAGGAGTTCTACATCGGGGCGGTGCTGAAGTTCTGAGGCGCGGTCTCGGATCGGAAAGGGGGCGCGGCTTCGGCTGCGTCCCCTTTTTTCTTCGGCTCGGGCTCATGAATACGAGTGGCAGCTAATTTTGCACGGGCTCGGCAGGAGCATGTTCGGCAAGCTTCGACGAACATTCGCGCAGCTTTGCCACCGCGCCGGAAGCATTGAGATAAAGGCTCGTCGTCACCAACGGACCGAAGAACAGCGTGATGATCTCGTGAGACGCGAGATCCCGAAGGATGTGCTGAACGTCCGGCCCGCCCTTGAACACATGGGTGAAGAGATAGCCATCGTTCTTTTGAATTTCAAAAGACTGGCTCCCCCATGACTCGTCCATCGACTTCCCCTTCAGGAACGCCAGACGGAAGTCGAGCGAGTCAGTGAGCACGGGGAGCTTCGGTTTTCGGGCGGCCCAGTTGAGCGATACAATCTGTCGCTGTGCGTCATAGATGACGATCAGCGCCTGAACATCCTCCGGGACAGGGCTATCGTACAAACGGGTCATCGTGCACATTTTGTGATTATCGGCAGTAATTCGCCAATCACCGACCGTGGCATAGGGGTCGCTGACTCCTTCCGCCTGTGCCGTGCTTGCGGTCAGCAGCGCGCACACGCCAAATATCTTGCCCCTCAACCCCGTCATCCCTCGATGCGATTGCGAAACCAGCGTCCTAAAGCTGCAAGCGTTAAGGGATTGCCGCGTGCCTTCGAACGTCCGTTGGCCGACACTTCCATCATTGGCGTTTCCCCACCGGCTGCTACGATCCGCGGCTGAGTCGCGAGCCGTCGCGGGAGAAGCATCATGCGCGCACAACCGCTGATCGCCGTTGCCGATGTCGAAGCGAGCAGCCGATGGTATCAGCAGCTGCTCGGCTGCCGCAGCGATCACGGCGGCCCGGCCTACGAGCGCCTGGTTTCAAACGGGAAGCTCGTGCTTCAGCTTCACAGCTTTGAGGTCGAGCACGATCATGGAGCGATAGGCGACCGCAACGATCGTCCGTACGGCAACGGCGTTCTCCTGTGGTTCGAAGTCGATGATTTCGACGAGGCGGTCCGGCGGAGCGAGGCGATGAAGGCCGAGGTGGTCCTGCCCAGGCACCGAAATCCGCCGCCGCCGGAAGAGGGCGGGCCCAATCACTGGGAAATCTGGCTGGCGGACCCGGACGGCTACCGTGTCGTGCTGTCGAGCCCCGACGGCTCGGCAGACGGGGATTGGACGCCGTCGAAGCAGGGGTGATGGGTGCTAGTGGGTGGGATGCGGCCGTTCAAACCTTCTCCGGAGGGAGAAGGATAGCGCAGCTTGGCAGCTTGCCGCCTGGCGGAGCTTGGATGAGGGGACACCCTCTCGATAGCAGGACACTCTCACACAGCTCCAACTAAGGCCCGGCTTTGCCGGACCCAAGTCTGCGCAACCCTCTCCACAGGGAGAGGGAGAATATGTCCGCAACTGGGGCGTAACTCCGCTCTTGCAAAGTAGGATTTCGCTTGCTTGGCTGGTCATCCGCTGGCTCCGCGCCCGCGGGAAGCTAAGCCAGCGCGCCGTCCGTTCAGGGTACGCGGCGCAGCCCCTCCACACGAACATTCCAGCCCTTGGGAAAGCCCGGCGCAGCGCCGTGCGATCCGTCCCAGCCCGCGCTCATCATCGCCACTGCGAGCAGCAGCGAGCCGTTGGAGGGGAAATAGGTCTCCGCCGCCCGCGCGAAACCGGGACCGTCCGGGCCTGCGCCCGCCTGCGCCGCTGCGGGGCCGACAAGCTGCTTCTCTTCCTCCAGATGGACGCGCGGGGTCATGCCGCTCACGCCCCAGCGGTTGTTGGGCAAGTCGCGGAACAGCCAGTCGACGGCGTTCTCGCGCTCACCGAGCCGCGCCGCGGTCATCGCCACCGTGGGGAAGTCCCAGCCCCAGGTCTGGCGCAGGTCCCAGTGCGTTTCGGTGGCGCGCAGGGTGCGGCGCATCGTTTCGGGATCGGTGCGGCTCCCGCCGATCATCCCCCAGGCGAGCAGGAAAGAGGGGTGGTCGCGGTTGAGGCAGTCGGGTGGCGTGGCATGGCCGCTGCACGCGGGCGACATCGCTCGGGTCCAGAAATCGGGCGCGGTCTCGACCGGCAGGTACAGCCCGCTCCGTTGCGGCGGCGGCGCCAGCCCGGCGATCACTTCGTCCCACCGCGCCTCGCGCTTGAGCCCGCGCCGCTCGCGCCAGCGCTGCGCGGTCTCCAGTCCCCAGCGGAAGAATTCGAGCTCGAAGGCCGGGTTCACCGTGGTGAGCGGCGGGTGGTTCTCCTGCGCCGGAATGATCGGCGGGCCCAGCACGTAGCGATCGCCCTCGCGCCGCGGCCAGCTCGCCAGCAGCCGCGCGGTCTGGTCGACCAGCTCGGCGTAGCGGTCGAGCGTCGCGCGGTCGCCGCGGGCACGCCACACCAACTCGGCCATGTAGATCGGCGCGGGCTGCTGCCACATGATGAAGGGATTGACCGTGCTGGGGCTGTTCCAGCCCTCGGGTCCCGACATCTTGGTCCACCAGGCGCCCTCGACGCGGTGGCGCGCCGCCACTTCGCGAGCGCGGGGGAGCATCGACACGTACCAGCGCAGGCTGCGCTCGAGCGGGGCAGGGCGGCTCCAGGCGGCCCAGTGCGCAAGGTGGAGCGGCTGCACCTCGAGGTGGAACTTGCCGTTCCAGCTATTCGAGAACAGCCCTTCCTCCTGCGGCGGATATTCGCCCGCCTGGTTGATCGCGGCGAGATATTGGGAGAGCACTACGCGGCGCTCGAGCTCGGCGGCGCGCGGATCGGCGGTGCCCGAAAAATCGATCATCCCGCCCTTCGACCAATAGTCGCGCCAGTGGCGTGTCGTGGCGTCGGGGTCATAGACGCCCGGAGCACGCCGGGCTCGGTCGAAGCTGACCGTGACGGTCAGCCGGTCGCCCTGCCGCGCGAGCACGCGGAAGCGATGCGCGCCCGCCGGGACGATTGTTGCCGAGGGCGCGGCGATAGCGGAGTAATAGCGCGTAGCGTCGATCGTACGCTCGACTTCGAGCCGTCCGGCGCCGCGGGCGAGTACGCGCGTATGATGCGCGGCGGCGTTGCTCCAGTCCGAGGGATCCGGATTGAGCTTCGTCGACACGCCCGGATAGCGCACGTCGACGCCGATCCGCCCGCGCGCGACCAAAGGCGAGCGGATCGAGACCATCACCATGTCCCGGTCGGGATGCACGCGGGTCTCCACCGTCACCGGCGCGCCGTCGAAGGTGAAGCTGCTGGTGAGCGTGCCGCTCCACAGATCGAGCCGCTGATGCGGGCTGGCGATGTCGGCGAACGCCGCCGGGCTGCCGTCGGCGTGGAGCAGCGCCAGCCCGAGCCGGCCCAGCGAGAAGCGATGCGGGTTCTCGCGCAGCCATTTGAGCGCGGGGCGCTTGTCGATCTCGGACCAGTCGCGGATCCAGGGATAGGGCTGCTCGCCGCGACCGGGGACGGGGACCATCACCATCCCGTCGGCCTCGGTGAAGCCGGCGGGATTGGGGAAGCTGTGCCACGCCCATTGCGCCATCGTCAGCAGCGGCGCGATCGGCGAATATTGCTCGGGGAAGGTCTGGAGCCCGGTGATGTCGGCGGTGAAGCCCAGGTT
>DATLJJ010000381.1:0-2887 GCA_035538975.1 Sphingomonas sp.
GGGATTGTACTGGAACACGATCACGCTCGCGAGCGGGTTGAACAGGTCCATCCCGACCAGTGCGCCCTTCAGCAGGCGGGGGGCCATCGGCGGGCTCATTGCCGTCCGCCCCGCCTGCTCGCGTCGCGCAGCGCCGGCACCCCTTGGTGGAGCGATCCCGCGAGGCGTTCGGCAAGCGACCCGCGCGGACCGGGCGGCAGCCGTGGAGAGCGCTCCCCGCCCGGTTCCTGGCCGCCGATCACGGGCGGCGCCCCGGACAGCAAGCACGCGAGCTCCGCTTGCAGCGCGTCCCCGAACGCGCGCGGGTCGATCGGGCCGGCCAGGTCCCGGTCGATCACGACGCGCTCGATGCGAAGCCGGATCGTCATGCGATGCTCCGCACGGTTGCCGGTGCCCGGAAATCGCCCTCGTTCACCGGACGGCCCAGTTTCTGAAGCTCGCTGCGGCTGGCCGCGATCAGCAGATCGGTGGTGACTCGGGCATTGCGCGCGGCTGCGAGGAACGCGGCGTTGAGCACCACCGACTGGATCGAGGCACCGTTGAGGTCGAGCCGGGACAGGCGGTCGAGATCGATCCCCTCGCGCGGAACGTCGGGTGGGAAGGCGCGCTCCCAGATCTGCCGGCGCTCGGCCGAGCCCGGATAGGGGAACTCGACGAGAAAGCGCAGCCGCCGCATGAAGGCCGGATCGAGGGCATGCTTCATGTTGGTGGTGAGGATCGCGACGCCGCGATAACTCTCTATCCGCTGCAGCAGATAATCGATCTCGATATTGGCGAAGCGATCGTGCGCGTCCTTCACTTCGCTGCGTTTGCCGAACAGCGCATCGGCTTCGTCGAACAGCAGCACCGCGCCGCCGAGATCGGCTGCGTCGAACAGCCGCGCGAGGTTCTTTTCGGTCTCGCCGATATATTTGCTCACCACCGCCGAAAGATCGATCCGGTACAGGTCGAGCCCCAGCGCGCCGGCAACCACTTCCGCCGCCATCGTCTTGCCCGTTCCGCTCTCGCCGGCGAACAGTGCGCTGATGCCGAGCCCGCGATTCATGCGCGCGCCGAACCCCCATTCCTCGACCACGGTGAGGCGGTGCTCGAGCTGGGCGACGATCTGCCGCAGCTGCATCTCCTGCGTCTGCGGGAGGACGATGTCACCGAAGGCGGCCTTGATCTCGATACGCTCGGCGAGCCGGGCGAGCCCGGTGCGCGTGCGCGCCAGCGCGGCGCTGTCGAGGCGCTCGGCAAGCGAGCGCGCCGAGCGGTCCGCCTGCGCCGCGCGCGCCGCGGCGGCGATGCCGGCACGGTCGATGTCGAAGCGGCCGGCCATGCGGCGCGCGGCAGCGGCGGCATCGGGCGTGTCGCCGAGCGCTTCCTGCCAGACCGCCAGCTGCTCCATTCCCGTCGGCCGCGCTACGATGCGGTCGACTAGCGGTGTGATCGGGCCGTCGATGCCGTCGCGTGCGGCGATGACCATGCCGCCGCCGCTGCGCCCCACGAACCGAGCCGCGCGCGCAACGGTGCTGTCGGCGCTTTGTCCCGCGCCCGGATCATGCGCATCGACCAGCAATGCCGCCGGCGCCAGCAGCCATTCCCGGTGCCAGAGCCTCGCGAGGCGGTCGAGCTCCGCGTTGTCGGTGGGGAGGGCATCGGCGGCGAGCCGGAACAGGGGGAGCCCATGCTCGGCGGCGGCAGCGGCGGCGACGTCCTGGATGCTCGCTCGATCGGCGCCGCGCAGGACCGCGACCGCCGGCTTCGACGGATCGAGCGCTGTCGCGACCGCCGCCACCGTCTCGCGCTGCGATTCAGGGAGCGGCGCTGTAGGCGCCGACAGCGGCTTCAGCAGCGGAACCAGCGACGCGTCGATATGGTCCAGGCCCTTCACATGATTGAGGATGCGCTCGTCCACGCTGAGCGGACTCACCGTCAGAGGCTCGCCATGCCCGCGCTCGATCTCCACAAGGCGCCAATCGCGGAGCGGCGCATCGGGCGCGAGGCTTCCCCAAGCGGGGTCCGGAAGGATCGACATGGCTAGCGCGAGCGTGGGACGGCCGCCGGCCGGCATGCGGTCTGAGAGCCGCGGATCGAACTCGACGGCGAGGGCGAGCATCAGGAGATTCTGTTCGAACGTGGAGAGATCGAAGATATTTGCGAGCGACACGAGCGCCGGCGGTGGATCGCCCGCGCCAGCTTCCTCCAGCGCGTCCATGAGCCTCTTGTCTTCGGCGACTGCGTTCGACGCTCCCTCGGGCGGCGGTAGCGCCTGCGGAGGCGCTTCTGTCTCGTCGGCGCCTCCGACCAGTCCGCGCAGCCAGCCTTGCGGCCGGCGGACGGCCGCCATCTCCGCCGGCGCCGCCGCCGCCGGCTGCGCCGGCGCGACGTTGAGCCGGTGTCGGACCAGCATCATCGCCGCGCCGAGATAGTCGTCGTTGCGACGATACCAGGCGGAATCGCGGGTCATGTGACCGTCAGCCGCTGCTCAGGGTCGAACGCGAAGTCATGGGTCGCCGGATCGATGAGCACCGGCATGCTCTCGACGCCGTCCACTTCGATTCTGACCAGCGCGTTCGCGAGTGCCGGCGCCGGATCGACGCGGAACACCACGGGATCGGTGTCGGCGCCGCGGGGCAGCGCCTGCAGCTCGATCGGACCTACACGCATCACCGCGCGCTGCGTCGTCCGTACCTGAGGCCGAAGCGACGCGGCGATGTCCACCTGCATTCCGGACGAGGCGGTCGGGTTGGGAGCGAGGCCGGCGAGGCGCGGCGCGAGGAGGAAAGGCCAGACCGGGCTGACCAGCTGCTTGCCGTCGCGCTCGAGCTTCGCCGTGACCGCGTAGAGACCGGCCGCCCACGTCGTGGCTGCCGGCGCGTCGTCCGGGATAGTGAAGCGCAGT
>DATLJJ010000382.1:0-5431 GCA_035538975.1 Sphingomonas sp.
CCGTCGCGACGATCGCCCAGCCGGCGCAACCGGTCCTCCTGGAACATGCCCTCCTTGAAGGGACGGTCGAACGAGGCGAGCGCATTGGCGTCGAGGCCCATCTTGCGCAGCCCCTCCCAGCTCATCCCCAGCCCCGCGGCGCGCGGCTCGCGGCCATCGGCGTCGGTGATCGGCGCCACTTGCTGGAGCGCCTGAAGCCAGGCACCGCCGCCCTGGGTCTTCACGCCATCCCAGTCGAACTTGAGGAACAGCGCGCGGCCAGTGGGAAGGTTTGCGAAGCCGCTCACCACCATGCCCTGCGTCAGCTTGTCGTGCGGCGGCGCCAGCTTCCAGCTCGGCCGCCCCTTGCCAGACGCGCTCACAGGTCGTTGATCCACAGCGCGGCCTCCTTTTCGCTGAGCCCGGGTTTGCGCAGCCCCGACGCGATGCGGAAATTGCGCTCGATCTGATCGGCGGTGAGGTTCTTGTAGGCCGAGTACCAGAAGCGGCTGACCGCCATCGAATGGCGCGCCCATTCCTTGAACTGGCGTCCGTGGCTCGCCCCGTCCTTCACGAGGAACCGCGTGGGCGGGAAGCCGACCCCGCAGCTCCATGCGAGCGTGAGCCCGCCGTGTGCCTTCTCGATGAAGTCGTCGAGATAGCTCTCCCAGGTCTGGTCGAAGTTGGAGAAGAACATCAGCCGGCTCTGGTTGTTGACCAGTGCCCAGTGCGCGAAATGGATGGTGCGCATCGATCCCAGATAGCCGTTGCGCGCGACGATCCGCAGCACCAGCCCAAGCCCGCGATGCCCTGCACGGATCAGGATCGCGCGCAGCACGCCTGGCTTGACCAGCACGACCGAGCCCATGTGGTTCTGCGGGATCCAGTCCTCGCGCCGCGCCATTTCGCGCAACATGTGCGGGTCCACCGGCGGTGCGTCCTGCGAGGCGTCGGCGCGCTCGAGCGAGCGCAGCCACAGCACCAGCCCCGCGCCGGTGACAGGCAGGCTCGCCAGCCCCCAACCGAGCCACACCAGCATGCCGTGCCATGCCGCGTCCCCGTCGCGCCCGGTGAGCAGCATCGAGAAGGGTGTGCCGATCGCCGCGGCGAGGATCAGGTAGAAGAGGCCGAGCAGCGCCAGCGGCACGGCCAGCTTGAGGAAGAGCTTGAGGAAACTGAACCGCGTCGGCACCTCCGTGCCCGGAAGCGCGCCGCCGATCCGCCAGAGCTGGCTGGCGAAGAGCAGGAACACGACGGCGAGCAGCACTGCCAGCCGCACGTCCGGCATCGCCAGCTTGAGCATTAGCCCCGGCAGCGACAGCACGAACACGGCGAGAAGCCCGAACCAGATCAGCCGCGCCCAGTCGCCGACATTCTCCCACAAGGTGATGCGCGGGGGAGCCTTCTCGTCCAGCCAGCCGAACCGCGGGAGCAGCGCGTCGCGCAGCCGGGCGTGAATGCCCGTGGGGGTAAGCTTGCGGTAGGGGCTGGGGCCGTGCGCCTGCGGTCCGGGAAGCTCGTCCCGGATGGCGCCGAACAGCCTCGCCTCGTCGAGGATACGGTCGCGGCTCATGCCACGGTTGCCGTGGTGATAGACGGTGGGGGTCAGCGCCCGCGCTTCGAAATAGGGGGCGAGGGGCGCACGCGAATCCAGTGCAGTGACGGCGTCGAACAATGGCCCGTCGCTGTCGAGCGGGCGCTTGCAGCAGCGCAGGATGGTGCGCAGATCCTCACCGATCGCCGCCTCGAGCTGCGCCCAGAACGGGCCCGGTCGCCCGTCGAAATTGGCCTCGAGCACGAACAGTGGATCGTAATCGAAGCCGGGAAAGACGCTGAGCGACAGGAAGTGCAGCGCCGGCACCCGGCTCAGGAACTCGGCGTATGCGCCCTTGCCGCCCGACGGATCGGTGCTGCGCCGGTCGCGTAGCGCGTCGAGCAGGTTGGACAGATGGTCATAGCTCTCCGGCTTGACCTCGAGCGCGACCGACAGCGTCGTCTGGCGCATATGGCAATCCCCCCGGGTCGGTGCGCCCCCCGCGCGCCGAAATCCGCGTCTATGTCACACAGCGAAAGCGGCCTGCATAGGACATATCCGACATGCGCGAGGCGCGTCAGCTGAAGGTGGTGTCGAGCAGCATCATCGCGGCGAGGCCCACCATCAGCCCCGTGGTCACGCGGCCGCCGCCATTGATGCGCGCGTGGGCGTCAGGGATGATGTCCGACGCGACGACATAGATCATCGCGCCCGCGGCAAGCCCCAATCCCCACGGCAGAAAGGCCTGGGCGAGCGCGACGATGGAGACACCGATCAGCCCGGCTACCGGCTCCACCAGCCCCGACGCGGTGGCCACCATCGCTGCGTGCGCGCGGCTGTGGCCGATGGTCATGAGCGCGACCGCCACCGCGAGGCCCTCGGGAATGTTCTGCAGCCCGATGCCGAGCGCAGTCACACGACCCGCCTCGAAGTCGCCGGCACCGAAGCTCACGCCCACGGCCATGCCTTCGGGGAAATTGTGCAGCGTGATCGCGGCGACGAACAGCCATATCCGCCGCGCCGAGGTGCTCGCGGCGATACCGGGCGGGCCTAGCCCCAGGCGGTCGAGCGGAGGCACCCAGTCGTTGAGGCGGGCGATCGCAAAAGCGCCGAGCAGCACCGCGGCGGCGACCTGGATCGAAGCGATGGCCGGCCCCGCTCCCTGCTGCCGCGCCACTTCGATCGCGGGCAGGATAAGCGAGAAGAAGCTCGCCGCGAGCATCACGCCGGCAGCGAAGCCGAGCAGCAGATTCTGCTGCTGGTCGCTGGGCTTGCGCACGAACAGTACGGGGATGGCGCCGAGGCCGGTGGCCATCCCCGCGCAGAGACTCCCTAGCGCTCCTGCCGCGACGATCTCGTTCACAGGGCTCCGATCAATGGCGTTGCGGTCCCGCCGCTCCCGGGGAACGGCATCTTGTCTGCAACCCATTGCGGCGCGGCCTGTTCCTCGGCGTCGCGCCCCCCCGGGTCAGTCGGTCGTTTCCAGCTGCTTGGTGCGGCCCGCGCCCGGACCCGCGCCGAGATCGGTGCCAGTGGTAGGATCGCGCGTCGTGTCGGATTTCAGCCGCGTGGCGAGTTGCGTCAGCGCCGCCATGTCGCCGCTACCGAGCTCGACGGAGGCTGTGCCGTCGCCGTCGTCGATCGGCATGGTCTGCTCGAGATCGTCGATGCGGTCCCACTGGTCGCCCGAGTTCCATGGGCCGGTCATGTCGCCGTCGCCCTGCGAAGTGTTCACGTAGACGCTGGCATATTGCTCCATTCCCGGCAGCTTGCCCGGAGGAAAGTTGGGCTCGATGGAATAGAGCGCCTTCTCGAACGATTTCTGGTGCGCCACCTCCCGCGTCATCAGAAAGCCGAGCGCTTCCTTGATCCCGGGGTCGTCGGTGACGTTGATCAGCCGCTCGTAGACGATCTTGGCACGGCTCTCGGCGGCGATGTTGCTGCGCAGGTCGACCGTGGGCTCGGAGCGGGAATCGATATAGGCGGCGGTCCAGGGGACGCCGGCCGAATCTATCAGCGCGGGCCCGCCGCCGAACAGGATCGACTCCTTGGCCGACGTGCCGGTCTGGCCGACCATCGCGTAGAGCTCGGCCTCCTCCTGCTGCGCCTCGGAGAGCTGCGCCCTCACGCCTTTGTTGAGCATCGCGACGATCGAGCCGATCACTTCGAGATGGCTCAATTCCTCGGTGGCGATGTCGAGCAGCATGTCCTTGCGGCCCGGATCCTCCTCGCCGAGCCCTTGCGTGAAATAGCGCATCGCGGCGGCCAGCTCGCCATCGGCGCCGCCGAACTGCTCGAGTAGGACGCAGGCGAGCCTTGGGTTCGGCTCGGACACGCGCACCGTATATTGCAGACGCTTGTTGTGCATGAACATGGCAACCACTCCTGCTGGGACTGCGCAAGAACAGGAGGTGCGTGGGTGGAGTTGCCAAAGTCATTGTAAGAACGGGATTTTCAATCTGCGTCCGCGCCGCGGTACCGGCATTGCGCGCAGCGGAGCGGGGGTTGTTGCG
Organism: Sphingomonas sp.; assembly: GCA_035538975.1. GTDB lineage: Bacteria > Pseudomonadota > Alphaproteobacteria > Sphingomonadales > Sphingomonadaceae > Sphingomonas. The sequence continues at coordinate 4,027 of DATLJJ010000382.1, forward strand.
GCATCATCAACGATGCTGGCGAGGCGCACTGATCGAAAGAGCCGATCGGTCCTGTCCGCCGCGCTTCGCCATACCGAAAAGGGCGGCAGGATTCCCCCGCCGCCCCTTTTGCGATCCGTCGATCGGCCGGCGCTTTACTTCAACTGGAAACGGAAGCCGACGCGGAACTGGCGGCCGAGCAGATCCGAATAGGTGCTGTTGGCGGCCAGGCCGGTTTCCGGCACCAGCAGCGGCCAGCGGTTGAAGAGGTTGGTGACGTTGAAGAACAGCTCCGCTCTCGAACCACCCATCTCGATCCTCTGGGTCAGGTTGAGGTCGACATAGAACAGCCCGGAGACATGGTTGTCGTCATAGGTCTGGAACTGTGAGCTGGTGGTTATGACCGGGCATCCGGTCTGGCACTCGATGCCGCTGGCATCGTATTTGCCGGCGCTCACGCCGCGGCCCACCACCGTGGCCGAGAAGTCCGGCGAGTCATAGGCGATGCTGCCACGGAAGATCCAGGTTGGCGTGCTGGCCTGGCCGCCGTTCGCGCCGACCGTGTTGACCGGCACGACGCCTGCGATGCCGTTGTTGATCAGATTCTCGATATAGCGCGTCGCGACGCCCTTCAGCGTGATGTTCTGATCGGCACCGACCGGCAGGCGATAGGCGGCGTCGAAATCGATACCGCGCACCAGCCGGTTGACGAAATTGAACGGCTGGCTGCGGATCAGCAGATAGGGAGAATTCGGTGTCGAGCGCGCCGTATCCTCGGTGATCGCGTCGCAGAACTCCTGGTTGCCCTCGGCGCAGCGATTGACGATCTCCTGCGCACTGAGCGAGTCGATCGCCGAGTCGAGATCGATGCGGAAGTAATCGACCGATGCAGTGAACCCAGGCACGAAACGTGGCGCGAACACGGCGCCGATGTTCCACGAATCGGCGACCTCGGGCTTCAGGTTCGGATTGCCGGTGACGAGACCCGAATAGCCGAACCGCTGGGTTCCGGCCGACCCCGGAGCGCCGGCGACGAAATTCGGATTGGCGACCGAATCGCTGTTCGCGGTGCCCGCCTGATAGAGCTCGTTGAGGTTGGGCGCGCGGATGTCGCGCGAACGCGTCACGCGGAAGCGGATGTCCTCGATCGGCGCCCAGGTCGCGCCGAGCTTCCAGGTGGTGACATAGCCCGCGTTCGAATAGTCGGTCGCACGCACCGCGCCGTTGAACTCGAGGCCCAGGCCGAGCGGAACGACCGTCTCGAGATAGGCTTCCTTGACGTTGTACTCGCCGGTGAAGGGCAGATAGTTGCCGACGGACCAGGCGTTCGTGGTGGTGACGTTCCCGGCCGAATTGGTAGACACCACCGGCTGGTATTCGGTCGGCACGCTGCCGCGGATCTTCTCCTTGCGATACTCGCCGCCGA
>DATLJJ010000383.1:0-7385 GCA_035538975.1 Sphingomonas sp.
GCAGCGGATCGACTTCAGCCCCGCCCGGCTCGGCGTCTCCTGCCCGGTCGCGGCCGCCTTGGCGATGTGGGAGTGGAATGTCGTCCAGCCCGCGGCACAGCGGCATTTCGGCCAGCCGGTCGCGACGATCGAGCACCTCGGTAGCTATTCGTGCCGGCGGATGTACGGCCGCAGCGTGGGCGACTGGAGCGAGCACGCCACCGCCGACGCGCTCGACGTGGCGGGCTTCCGGCTCGCGGACGGAAAGCGGATCCGGGTTCTGGCGGATTGGGAGGAAGGCGGCGCGAAAGCCGCCTTCCTGCACGAGGTGCGCGACGGGGCGTGCCGGCTCTTCTCGACCGTGCTCTCGCCCGATTACAACGCGGCGCATCGCGATCACCTGCATCTCGACCAGGCCGAGCGCGGGGAAATGGGGTGGCGGGCCTGCCGGTAGGGATCCCTCCCCGGAGGGGAGGGGCCTGTTTCAATCCTGCAGCGTGGGCGTGTCCACCTTCTCCACCCACTGCGGGAAGAAGGCCGGCTGGCGGCTCGACCAGCCCGAGGCCGTCGCCGCGGCTTCGCTGATCGACTGGAGCAGCTTGCGCCGCAGGTCCGGGTGCAGCGTCGGCAGCGCCGCGGCCGCGCAGAAGGCCGAGGGCAGCCACGGCCGCACTTCGGCGCCGATCAGCCTCTCGTACAGGAACCGATAGGCCGAGAAGCTGGTCAGCCGCCCCTGGCCCAGGTCGAATGCCGATACGGTGGTCAGCGGCGCGAGGAACGGCTCGACTGCGTCGAGGTCCTCTTCGTCGGGCAGCAGCGCGCGGATCTCGGGCAGCCGCTCGTACATGCGCGCCTGGGCGCGGATGCTCGCGGCTTCCACGATATCGCGCGACCAGCGCGCCATCGCGTCCTCGCGTTCCAGTCCGATGTCTAGCCCCCGCCGGATGTAGCGCTGCGTCGCTGCACTGAACCCCGCGAATTCCTTCATTTCGGCCAGCGTCATAGCGCCTTCGGCCGGCTTCATCCTTGATGCCATCTACGTCACTCCCACCCGCTCTTCCCCTCGGGCAGGATCATGCGACAGGATGGTTAACGCGCCGCTTAATCCGCCGTTGGGCCCCATTCATAATAGGAGACCCAAAGCTGTTGCGGTGCAACAGACGTTGCGACGAACCGATTCTGCACTTGTGGAAAAGAATCCGGGCGGGGTCGTTCGCGTAACAATGCTGCGCAAAGGCCGGATTCGCTGCCCGGTCGCGGCTCCCTGGCGGGCATTTTGAGGCCCGAACGGGATATCTCCTTACGGACATTTCCTGAGCAGGTGCGGCCGGTTCCGCAGCCCGTCGGCTCGTCGCAACGGTTCGTCGGATCGGGGAGTCGCAGGGCTGTACCTGCGTTCTATGTTTTGGCTAGCAACACTCAACGCACTTGGTTTCGGCCGGGGGGTCGCATGAATTTTCGTGGTTTCGCAGCGCGATTCGCGCTGACGGCAGCGCTTTGCCTGGCGACTGTCATTCCTGCCCAGGCGGGCACTTTCTGGCAGTGCGCCAAGTTCGCACGCGTCACGTCGGACGTGAAGATCCGCGGCGATGCCTGGACCTGGTGGTCGCAGGCCGCCGGCCGCTATGAGCGCGGCAATGCGCCCAAGGAAGGCGCGATCATGTCGTTCAAGAAGACGTCGCGGAACCCGTTCGGGCACGTCGCGATCGTCTCGGAAGTGGTGAGCGACCGCGAGGTGCTGCTCACCCACGCCAACTGGTCGCGTCCGGGCGGCATCGAGCACGACGTCCGCGCGGTCGACGTCTCGCCTTCCGGCGACTGGAGCCAGGTCCGCGTCTGGTACGCTCCGGTGGGCGGCCTCGGCGGTACCACCTATCCGGTCAACGGCTTCATCTATTCCGACGGCGCGCCCGAGGATCAGGCGCCGGAATGGACCGCGCCGCAGATCGCTCAGGCCACGCCGGCGCTGCCGCCGATGGTTCAGGCTGCCACGGCGCAGCCGCGCGTCATCTACGCCTCGCTTGCGATCGACCCGAACGTCCTTCGCGCCAACTGAGGCAGCTTCCCCTTTCGAAAAGGGGAACCGAAAACGAAAAAGGCCGGGCGCGATGCCCGGCCTTTTTTGCTTTGGCTCTGTCGACCGGGAGCCTGCGGCTATGCGCCCTTGGCCTTGCCCGCGCACTCGCCCAGCCGCGTGCCCGATGCGCGGAGCTGCAGCGCCAGATAGTCCGGCTTGCCCGCCGTTCCGCTGCGCTGGTCGAGCGTCACGTCGAAACCGTCGGCCGCGGTGGTGCCCCTGGCCGTCATGTGCATCGTCGCGCCGTTCGGCTGCTTGCACTCGATCACTGCGTCGAGCTTGCCGCCCACCAGCGAATAGCGCGGGAAGTGGCATTCGCCCGCCACCTTCTCGAGCTGTTCGAGATCGATCGGCTTCAGATCCTTCTCGCCGCGGCAGGCAGTGGTGGTGCGCTCCTGCCCCTTGAGCTTGACCATCTTCGGATCGTCGGCGGCGAGCGGGCCGTTGCCGGTGTCGGCCGAAAGCACGCGCAGCTCCAGCCGCCACTGGCCCGGCTTCATCACGCGTTTCGCCTGCGCCGCCTTCATCAGCTTCGACACTTCCGCCGAAGAGGCGTCGCTGACCTCGATCTCCCCCGTCTCGGCCGCACGCTTCTCCTCGGCGGACTGGCAGGCGGAGAGGGCAGGAAGGACCAAAGCCAGGGCAAGTACGGCGCGCATGCGTGAGAACCCCTCAGGAAATATCTGTCCGCCGTCCCTCAGCGCAAATGGCGGCGCTTGGCAATGCGCACCTCCTTCCAATCGCCCGGGCGATAGCCGGATTGAGGCTGTTCGGTTCCTGCCAGGCTCAGCACGTCTCCTCGCCCATCTTCTTGTATCGCCAAGATTCTTCCCGCTGTCCTACAGCGCCGGATAATGCTATGTTCCTATTATGTTCGAATCTCTTCGCGTACGCGCGACAGCAGGTGACTCTCCCCGCGCGTGCGGGGAGAGTCACCTGCTGGCATCGAACCGAAGCCGTGAATTGCGTGAAAAACACGGGGGAGGGTGTAATCTTTGTAATCTTCCGCGCTGTAATCTTTGGCGCGTGCCGCACCGGTTTGCGTCGCAGCGGATAGGGCCCATATCCACGCCATGCCGATCCAGATTCGCACCAGCCTCGCCGAGCCCGAGACCGGACCCGCGTTCGTCCCGCATCGCCCGCAGCGGCCCGAGAAGGCCGAGGGCGGCAAGGCATTCAGGCTCGTCTCTGACTATCAGCCTTCGGGCGACCAGCGCTTCGCCATCCCCGAGCTGGTCGAGCAGGCACGCGCGGGCGAGCGCGACCAGGTGCTGCTCGGCGTCACCGGATCGGGCAAGACCTATACGATGGCCAAGGTGATCGAGGAGCTGCAGCGCCCCGCGCTGGTCCTCGCGCCCAACAAGATCCTCGCCGCTCAGCTCTACGGCGAGTTCAAGTCGTTCTTCCCCGAGAACGCCGTCGAATATTTCGTCAGCTACTACGACTATTATCAGCCCGAGGCCTATGTGCCCCGGTCGGACACCTACATCGAGAAGGAAAGCTCGGTGAACGAGGCGATCGACCGGATGCGCCACTCGGCCACGCGCGCGCTGCTCGAACGCGACGACGTGATCATCGTCGCCTCGGTCTCGTGCCTCTACGGCATCGGCTCGGTCGAGACCTATTCGGCGATGATCTTCGACCTCAAGAAGGGGCAGGTCGAGGATCAGCGCGAGATCATCCGCAAGCTCGTCGCGCTCCAGTACAAGCGTAACGACGCCGCCTTCACGCGCGGCGCCTTCCGCGTGCGCGGCGACAGCCTGGAGATCTTCCCGTCGCACTATGAGGATACCGCCTGGCGGATCAGCTTCTTCGGCGACGAGATCGAGGAGATCACCGAATTCGATCCGCTCACCGGACAGAAGGTCGCTAGCCTCGATTACGTCCGCGTCTTCGCCAATTCGCACTATGTGACGCCCGGGCCGACGCTCAAGCAGGCGATGGAGGGCATCCGCCACGAGCTCGCAGAGCGGCTCAAGGAACTCCATGCCGAGGGCAAGCTGCTCGAGGCGCAGCGGCTCGAGCAGCGCACCAATTTCGATCTCGAGATGATCGCCGCCACGGGCAGCTGCGCGGGCATCGAGAATTACAGCCGCTTCCTCACCGGCCGCCTCCCCGGCGAGCCGCCGCCCACGCTGTTCGAATATCTGCCCGAGAATGCGCTGCTCTTCGTCGACGAGAGCCACCAGACGATCGGCCAGATCAACGGCATGTCGCGCGGCGACCACCGCCGCAAGATCACGCTCGCCGAATATGGCTTCCGCCTGCCCTCGGCGATCGACAACCGCCCGCTGCGCTTCAACGAATGGGACGCGATGCGCCCCCAGACGACCTATGTCTCGGCGACGCCGGGCGCGTGGGAGATGGAGCAGACCGGCGGCGTGTTCGTCGAGCAGGTGATCCGCCCCACCGGGCTGATCGACCCGCCGGTCGAGATCAAGCCGGTCGAGGAGCAGGTCCAGGACCTGATCCAGGAGTGCAAGGCGACCACCGCCAAGGGCTATCGCACGCTCGTCACCACGCTCACCAAGCGCATGGCCGAGGATCTCACCGAATATATGCACGAGGCGGGCGTGAAGGTCCGCTACATGCATTCGGACACCGAGACTCTCGAGCGCATCGAGCTGATCCGCGACCTGCGCCTCGGCGTCTACGACGTGCTCGTCGGCATCAACCTGCTGCGCGAGGGCCTCGACATCCCCGAATGCGGCCTCGTCGCGATCCTCGATGCCGACAAGGAAGGGTTCCTCCGCTCGGAGACCTCGCTGATCCAGACGATCGGCCGCGCCGCGCGCAACGTCGAGGGACGGGTGATCCTCTATGCCGATCGCATGACCGGCAGCATGGAGCGGGCGCTCGCCGAGACCGGACGCCGCCGCGAGAAGCAGATGGCCTATAATCTCGAGCACGGCATCACGCCCGAGACGGTCAAGAAGAACATCGGCGACATCATCGCGCATGTCGCGTCGAAGGATCAGGTCACCGTCGAGATCGACGAGGACCGCCCGCACATGGTCGGCCACAATCTGCGCGCCTACATCGAGGAGCTCGAGAAGAAGATGCGCGACGCCGCCGCCAACCTCGAGTTCGAGGAGGCCGGGCGGCTGCGCGACGAGATCCGCGCGCTCGAGGCCGAGGAACTTGGCCTCCCGGCAGGCGAGCACAAGGCACCGATCATGGGCCGCTCGAACGAAGGCAAGCCGGGCACGCGCAAGACGCGCTACGGCAAGGTGCAGAAGACGCGAATGGGCGGCCGGCGGGGGCGCTGAGGCGGAATCAAGGATTCCGTAGCGTAAAGCATGCCCCTGCGGTCTTTACGGAATGGCGCCGCTGGGGCCGTCATGCTTTGGCTGCACCGCACCGGGAGATCCCATTGTCGTCGATCGAAGCCATCCGCGAGGAGCATCGCGCCCTCGAAGCGCGGGCGGCGCAGCTGCTGCGCATCGTCTCCTCGCCCGTGCCTGATCCTGCAGCAGTCGCCGCGGTGCGCTGGGGGATGGTGCAGGCGCTGTCCGATCACTGCAGCCGCGAGGATCATCAGGTCTATGCCGCGCTCCTCGCTTCGGACGATCCCGCCGCGGTGGTGACCGCGCGCGAGTTTCGCCGCGAGCACGGCGAGCTCGAGCGCCGCTTCTCGGACTTCGTCGCGCGCTGGCCGCTCGGCCGCATCGCGCGCGAATGGGAGATCTTCCGCAGTGACACCGCCGAGCTGGTGCTCGCGCTCAAGCGCCGCATCGCGGACGAGGAGGCCGAGCTCTACCCGCTGTTCAAGCGCCTCGCGGATCGTCGCGTTGCTGCCTGACGGCGGTTGAGCCGCCGGGGCACTTCGCCCATAAGGCGGCCATGCGCCGCCTGTTCGTCTCCGCCGCCGCGTTGCTCGCGCTCGCCGGCTGCTCCGACGCCGTGATTCCGTCGCGGCCCGCTCCTCCGGCCCCGGCACCTGCCCCAGCGCCGCCACCCGCGCCCAAACCGGCGCCGCCTGCCTCGGCCGACTGGCGCGATTGGCCGCTGACTCCGGGCAGCTGGGCCTGGCGGCAGGATGCGCGCGGCAGCGTCGCCGAATTCGCCGGCGGCGAGCTGGCGCTGCGCTGCGATCGCGCCCGCGGCCGGGTGCAGTTCTCGCGCCGCGCCACCGCCGTCCCGCCCGCCCCGGTCAACGTCAACGTCCGCACCTCCAGCATGGCGCGCACCCTTGCGCTCCAGCCGGCAGGCGCCAGCCTCACCGCCGATCTTGGCGCGCGCGACACGTTGCTCGACGCGATCGGCTTCAGCCGCGGGCGGTTCGTGGTGGAGGGTGGGGGATTGCCGACTCTGGTCGTGCCCGCCTGGGCCGAGATCCTGCGCGTGATCGAGGATTGCCGGGGCTGATTCGCGCCTCAACGCACGTACCGCGAACCACAGAACTCTAAGAATCGCACCATCTTCGCCGCAAAACAAGACTTGTTCTGTGACCGGGGGTGATTCATGATTCGCCCGTGCCTTGAAGGCACACGGCTCTTCAACAAGCGAAAGGAGGTGATCCGATGTCTCATGGTTCAGCAGTGAGGTCGGTTCAGTTCGTTCGGGAGACGCGCCGCTGAGCTGAAGGCGCGGACGGAAGTCCTCCGTCCGTTTGCGAGCGGGAGGTATTCTCCTCCAATCAACGCTCGCAGCCTTGCAGCATTAGCGGCCCGCATGGTCTCCCGGGCTGGAACTCTCCGGCCGCTGACCATGTCGGAGGTCGCCGGGTGCCCTGACGGGCCCCGGCGGCCTCTTTCATCAAGGGCGCGGGAAACGCGCCCGCAGTCCCCGCGAAAGCGGGGTTTTTCATTTCCAGGCTTTGACGATCGGATGCTGGCCGCGAAGCCGGTCCGCGATGCGCTCGACCGCGGCATTCTCCGCCGCGGTGCCGTGCGGCGTGAAGCTCCAGTTGCAGTGCGGGTGCGTGTCTTCGCTGTAGAGCCGCGCCTCACCCAGCACATTGCGCCAGCGCCGCCGGTTGCCGCCCAGTTCGCGAAGCAGCGTCGCCACGAAGAGGTCGGCCAGCTCGGCGGAAGTCACGACGCCTCCCTCGCCAGCTCCTTGAGCCGGTAGAGCATGTCGAGTGCCTCGCGCGGGCTCAGTGCGTCGATATCGATCCCGTCCAGCTCGGCGCGCAGCGCGTCCACGGCCTCTTCCTCGGCTTCGGCCGCGGCGGCGAAGAGCGGCAAATCGTCGAGCCCCGCGGCGAGCCCGCCGGTCTTCTCGCGGCCCGCCTCGAGCTTGTCGAGCACCGCCTTGGCGCGCTTGATCGTGACCGGCGGCATGCCGGCCAGCCGCGCCACTGCGATGCCGTAGCTGCGGTCCGCCG
>DATLJJ010000384.1:0-1878 GCA_035538975.1 Sphingomonas sp.
GCGGATAGCCGAGCGCGAAGCTGCTTTTGGGGCAGATGCCGTCGTCCCACGGCGAGTTGACCGTGCAGCGCGTCACACGGACGTTGCGGCAGCAATCGATGTCGAAGCCGTCCCGGTTGGTGTCGACCAGCAGATTGTCGACCGTCATGTTGTCGACGCCGGTGGCGAGCAGCGCGAACCAGCCGCCCTCGAGCACGCGGAAGTCGCGCAGCAGCACGTTGCGGCAGTTCTTGAGTGCGATCGCCTTGTTGCCGGTGCCGGGGCCGGTCGGATCCTTCAGCCAGTTGTCCTTGCCGTCGCCGCGGCCCAGCCCCTTGCCCCAGATCAGCCCATCGCCGGTAATCGCGATGTCGTGGAGCCCCTCGCCCCAGATCAGGCTGTTGCGCCAGTGGCTGTGGCCGAAATCCTGATAGGTGGCGATCACCGTGTCCATCGGCTCGGCGAGGTCATAGCCGCCGCGGCCATCCTGCGGCGGCGGCGCGGCGAGGATCGTCGCGCCATTGTCGAGGTGGAGCGTGACACGGCTCTTCAGCCGGATCGTGTAGCAGGCGTAGGTGCCGGCAGGGAAAAACACCGTGCCCCCGCCGCGCGCCGCGGCCTCGTCGATCGCCTTGTTGATCGCGGGCGTGTCGATCGTCCGGCCATCGCCCTTTGCACCGAAGCGCCGCACGTCGACGAAGCCCAGCCGTGGATCGGCCCACGCGGGGAGCGGCAGCAAGGCCGAGGCAAGCCCCGCCCCGCCCGACAGCATCAGTGCGCGCCGATCGATCACTGCGCCTCCCGCTCCACGCGGAACCAGTCGATATCGACGAACCCCGCCGGCGCGGTGCCGCGGGTGAAGCTGAACAGCCCCGGTCGCGAGCCCTTCCACCACGAAAAGCGCGCGAGCCAGGTCGGCACGCCGATCGCGGCGAAGCTGCGTCCTTCGTCGAGGCTGTAGGAATAGCGAACCACCTGCCCCTCTGTCACTTCGGCGCGCAGCAGCACGGTGGCGCTGGTTAGTACAGGACCGGTCGTCTCACCGCCTTCGGTGGCAAAGGTCAGCCGGTTCTGCCCGGCCGAGCGCGCCACGCCCGCCCAGCTCGGCCGCACGCCGAACAACGTGAGTCCGGCACGTTGGCCTTCGGAGAGATTGCGAACGTCTACCCGCGTGGTGATCCGCGTGCGCGAGCCCTGAAGGATCTGCGTCAGGGTATTGCGCGCAGTGACGAGATGCTCCGCGGGCATGGCCGTAAGCCGCAGCCAGCCGGGGCGCGCCGCGAGGCTCCACGCGCTGTCCTGGGGATTGTGGTTCCACTCCCATTGCAGGCCGAGCCGAGGCCGGTTGAACTCGTCGCTGTCCTGAAGCCGGTCGCCGGTGGGTGGAGCGTCGGTGTCGGGCATCGCATGGCTCAGCACGGGCTGGCCGGAGAGCTTGCCGGGGATCGGATCGCCCATCACCGGCCAGTCATCAACCCAGCGAACCGGCTGGAGGTGCACGATCCGGCCGAAGCCGCCGGTGGAATTGAAATGCGCGAACCAGCCCTGGCCCGAGGGGGTCTCGACATAGCCGCCCTGATGCGGTGCCTGCACCGGCGTAGTGCCCGCTTCGAGCACCACGCGCCACTCATAGGGCCCTTCGATGCTGCGCGCGCGGCCCACCGCCTGCGGCCCGGTACCAACGCCGCCGATCGGCGCGAAGATGTAATACCAGCCGTTCCGCTTGTAGAGCTTGGGACCTTCGAGAACGGGGAGCTTCTCCTTGTCCTCGGCGATCACCTTGCCCTCGTCGAGGAGCCGGGTGCCGTCCGGGCTCATCCGATGCAGGATCAGCGGCCCCGCGCCCACCTTGCCATGAACCAGCCAGGCGCTGCCGTCCTCGTCCCAGAAGGGGCAAGG
>DATLJJ010000385.1:0-4526 GCA_035538975.1 Sphingomonas sp.
ACATGGCGCGTGGCGGCGACGCGGAGCAGCTATCTGGTCCCCTGGACGGAGATGATGCGCATCTGCCGAAGCGTCGATATCCTTGTAAGCGAGCGCCGCCTGCCGCCCGGCTGCGCGCCTCGCTGGCTCAAGCTGGACCGCCACACGCTGGCGGCCACCGGAGGCGTGGCGATCAGCTTCGCTTCCGGGCGCGTCACGACGGTGCGCAGCGGCAGCTCGCATCCCTGGATCGACCCGCCGACGGTGCAGCCCGCGCGGATGCGCGAGCCGCCACGCGCGCGGGCTCAGTAGCGCCGCAGCAGCCCCGCGAGCCGGCCCTGCACGCGGATCTGGTCGGGACGATAGCGCTGCGGGTCATAGGCGCGGTTGGCCGGGTCGAGACGGACCATCGCGCCTTCCTTGCGGAAATATTTGAGCGTCGCCTCGGCATCGTCGACCAACGCCACGACGATCTCGCCGTCACGTGCCACTTCGGTGCGGCGGATGAGCGCATAGTCGCCGTCGAGAATTCCGGCCTCGACCATCGAATCGCCGGCGACTTCGAGCGCATAATGCTCGCCGGCGCCGAGCAGGGCGGCGGGGACGGGGAGCATCGTCGAGCCTTCGAGCGCCTCGATCGGGGTGCCCGCGGCGATACGGCCGTGGAGCGGGATCTCGACCACGTCGTTCGCAGGCTGGGGCGGTGCAGCGGGCGCAGGCTTGGGCGTGCTCGCCTTGGCCGGCTTGGTGTCGCCGCGCTCGGGAAGCTTGAGCACTTCCAGCGCGCGCGCCCGGTTGGGCAGGCGCCGGATGAAACCGCGCTCCTCGAGCGCGCTGATCAGCCGGTGGACGCCGGACTTGGACTTGAGATCGAGCGCCTCCTTCATTTCCTCGAACGAAGGCGATACGCCGGTCTCGCCAAGGCGATCGGCAATGAAGCAGATGAGCTCGTGCTGCTTGCGCGTGAGCATCCGGGTCCTCCTGTCTAGAACAGACTGGGAACGTTTACGCAATGTTCCCGACGCTTGTCAAGCGATGTCGAGGATTTCCACTGAGTCGCCCGCCCCGACCGGCGGAGCATGGGGTTCGCGGACCACCAGGCAGGTCGCGCGGGCGAGCGTGGCGAGCATCGCACTGTCCTGCAGCCCGGCGGCGAACACGCGCCCGCCGTGCAGCTCGGCGCGCATATAGTCGGTGCGCGGACCGTTGGCAGGAAGCGGCTCGCCGAGCGTGGCGGTGCGGCTGCGCGGCAGCGGATCGGCTGCGCCGGCGAGGTGCGCGACCAAGGGGCGGACGAAGAGCAGCGCGGTGACGAATGCCGACACCGGGTTACCGGGAAGCCCGAGGACCAGCGTGCCGCGCAGGCGGCCGGCCATCATCGGCTTGCCCGGCCGCAGCGCGATCCTCCAGAAGTCTATCGACGCCCCCGCCGCCTCCAGCGCGGGGCGCACGAGGTCATGGTCGCCCACCGACGCCCCGCCGGTGGTCACGAGGAGGTCGGCGTCGACCTCCCGGAACGCCGCTTCGAGCACAGCCGCGCTGTCGGGGAGGATGCCGAGGTCGATGATCTCGACGGGGAGGTCGGCGAGCTGGGCGGCGACCATCAACCGGTTGGTCTCGGGAAGCTGCGCCTCGGCGACCGGCGCGCCCGTCGGCACGAGCTCGTCGCCGGTTGCGGCGATGGCGACCCGCACGCGCCGGCGCACGGAAACGCTCCCATGCCCCGCGGCACCGGCGAGCGCGAGCCGCGCGGGCGCAAGCCGCTCGCCTGCAGCAATCAGGGTATCGCCCTCCGCAAAATCGAGTCCGCGGCGGCGGACGTTGCGTCCGGGGAAGCGGGGGCCTTCGCCTTCGAGCGTGAGTCGCGCGCCGTCCCGCCCGGCCTCTTCCTGCACCATGACCGTGTCGGCGCCCGGCGGCAGCGGTGCTCCGGTGAAGATGCGGACTGCCTGGCCCGCAACCACGCTACCCGCAAAGGCGCGTCCCGCCGCGCTTTCGCCGATGACTTCCCACGGCCCCGGCATATCAGCGAAGCGGATGGCATAGCCGTCCATCGCCGAGAGGTCCGCCGAGGGCTGGGTGCGGCGCGCGACGACGGGCGCGGCGGTCCAGCGTCCGGCCGCAGCTCCGAGCGGCACGGTCTCGACTTCGACGGCGCGCGCCAAAGCGAGCAGGCGCGATTGGGCTTCGGCGACCGGCAGCAGCGGAGTCATGGCCGAGCCTTGGCGCGCCAGAGGGGGTGAAGGCAAGGGGGCGGGGGCAATGGCGGGCGCGCCGCTGCCGTCCGCGATCAGTTGGGGCGGCGCTGGCTGGTGATGATGCCGAGGTCGGTGGGACGCAGCGGCAGGCGGAACTCGCACAGGATGCGTCCGCCGCGCGCCTCGAGGATGTTGGCGGGGCCTCCGCCCACGTGCGGCAGCGAGATCCAGAGCTGCGTTCCGGCTGCAACCGGGGCACGCGTCTCGAGCTCGACCAGGTGCGCGGTGAGAGCGCGGATCCGCGCATTCCACCAGCGCACGCCTTCGCGGACCCGCGCGGGAGCATCGATGCGGATCGCATGCTTGTCGGGCATCAGCCCTTCGGTCTCGAACGATCGGCCGGCTGCCCCGGCGCCGCCGTTCTGCTGCACCTGCCGCAGCCAGGGCATGAGCAGCTGCCAGGCGAGTTCTTCGTTGAACGCCACGCCGGCCAGGCCCTTGCCGATCCAGCGAACGGTGCCGTCGAGAGGGCGGAGCCCGTCGAACGTGAGCTGCACCGTATCGCCGATCGCAAGCTCGAGCCGCGTCTCGATACCGGCGCCGCCCTGCGAGATGTTCCTGCTGCGCGCGAGCTCGACATTGCCTTGATGCCGCACGGAGACCGGCTGTTGCGTCTCGACGCGGGGCACCTGGCGGCGCTCGGCGGGAAGGTGCGCGAGATTGCGGGCGAGCGCGCCTACCACGTCGATCGGCTGATCGAACACGAAACCCGCCTCGCCGGCGCTGTGCCATGCGAGCCGGCCGTCCATGCTCTGCCCGTTGGCCAGCTCGAGCCGCATCGGCGAATCCTCGCGCAGCGCCTCGGCCACGCGCAGCGTCGCGCCGACCGCGCTCAGCTTGTGGAGCGCGCAGGCATGGCGGTCGCCGCCGTCGTGAAGATGCGCCGAGTCGAACTCGGCATGCGCATCGGCGTCATGAACGAGCGCGCGGGGCGGATCACCTGCGAGGCTGAAGATGGTCGCGGATGCAACTGCTACTGTCATTCTCTGATTTCCCGCCCCGATCGCCCCGAACCTTGCGGCGCGGCGATTGAAGAGCCGGTTAATGGAGAAGGTTGTAGATTCCCTAATCGCGATCGGGAGCGCCCAAGGGGAAATAGGCGCGATAGGGCCGGGCCTCGTTAACGGCGCGGACGAAGGAGGGGCGGGCGAGGAGGCGGGCGCGATAGCCGCGCAGTCTGGCGTGCTGCTCGGGGATCGGATGCGCCCAGTCGGCATAGAAGAGCGAAGGCGCGGCGGCGCAGTCGGCTAGCGTGAAGTCCGCGCCCATCGCCCAGCCATCGGGCGCAAGGCGCTGGTCGAGCCAGGCATAGATGGTGTCGAGCGTCTTGCGCGCCCGATCGCAGCCGTAGGAATCACCTGCGCCTGACGGCCGCAGCGCGTCGCCGACGAGCTTCTGCAGCGGAGTCATGACGTAATTGTCGAAGACGCGGTCCATCATCCGCACCTCCACCGCGGTGTCGGGCGCGTCGGGGATCAGGCGCACCGGGCCGGCGTGGTGGACCTGGAGATGCTCGATGATCGTGCTCGATTCGAGCACCGCGCGCCCGTTATCGACCAGCAGCGGGAACTTGCCGATCGGCCAATGCGCGTAAAGCTCCTCGACGGCGGAAGAATTGTCCGGCCCGACGATGCGATAGTCGAATTCGACGCCGTTCTCGTACAGCGCCACCAGCACCTTCTGGCAATAGGAGGAGAAGGGGTGGGCGTAGAGGATCGGCTGCATCGTCAGTTTCCGTCGCGCCGCCATTCGCCCGACTTGCCGCCGGTCTTGCGGAGCAACCGAACGTCCGAAATCACCATGGCTTTGTCGAGCGCCTTGGCCATGTCGTAGAGTGTGAGCAGCGCCACGCTGGCGGCGGTGAGCGCCTCCATCTCGACGCCCGTCTGCGCCTCCGTGGCGGCAGTAGCGGTGACGGTGACGCCGGACTCGTCAGGCGCGAGGTCGATGGTCACGCTGGAGAGCGGCAGCGGGTGGCAGAGCGGGATCAGTTCTGCGGTCTTCTTCGCGGCCATGATCCCGGCGATGCGCGCGGTGGCGAGGACGTCGCCTTTCTTCACGCTGCCTTCGCGGATCGCCGCGGCAGCCTCCGCCGACATGGCGATGCGACCGGCGGCGACTGCCTCGCGCCGGCTGACGGCCTTGCCCGCAACATCGACCATGCGCGCGGCACCGGTTTCGTCGAGGTGGGTGAGATTGTTCATGAAATCCCTCTCCCCGTGGGGGACGGGAAAATGGCCTCCAGCCCGCTCACCCCACCAGGCCCCGCGTCGCCGCCTCGACATCGGC
>DATLJJ010000386.1:0-10536 GCA_035538975.1 Sphingomonas sp.
GTCGAAGAAGAAGACGATCGTCGCCGGCACCAGCGCCGTCACCAGATTGGTGAGCAGCCAGCGCACGCGGCCCTTGTAGCTGTCGACCACGGGCTCGTTGATGTCGCCTTCGCCCGCGCCCGACAGGCGCAGGATGTCCTCGCCCGCCTCTTCGGAGATGATGTGGACCACGTCGTCCACGGTGATCATCCCCACCAGCCGTCCGCTCGAATCGACCACCGCGGCGGAGATCAGCGCGTATTTCTGGAAGCGCAGCGCCACTTCCTCCTGGTCCATGTCGACCGGGATAAGCGTCTGCTCGCGCTTCATCACGTCGCCGATCGAGACCGAGCGCGGCGTGCGCAGCACCCAGCTCAGGTGACAGGTGCCCACCGGCTTGTGCGCCGGATCGACGACGAAGATCTCCCAGAAGTCGGTGGTCAGCTCCTCGTCGGCGCGCAGATAGTCGAGCACGTCGCCCACGGTCCAATGCTCGGGCACCGCGATCAGCTCGCGCTGCATCAGGCGGCCGGCGGATTCCTCGGGATAGGAGAGCGCTTCCTCGATCGCGGCGCGGTCGTCGGGATCCAGCGCGCGGAGCACCTCGCGCTGGTCCTCGGCGTCCATGTCCTCGATGATCGCTACGGCGTCGTCGGTATCGAGCTCGGCGGCGATGTCGGCGACCTGGTGCGGCTCGAGCGCGTCGACCAGCGCCTCGCGCACCCAATCGTTCATCTCGGCGAGCACGTCGCCGTCGATCAGGTCGGAGATGGCGGCGACCAGCGCGGGCCGCTGCTCGGCGGGCGCGAGCTCGACCAGGTCGGCGATGTCGGCGGGGTGGAGCGGGGCCACCTTGGCGTGCGCGGCCTCGGCATCGCCGGCCTCGACCGCTTCGAGCACTGCGCTCACGAACTCGGGCTTGAGCCGGTCGTCCTCGTCCAGCTCGCTCTCGGGCGGCTGCGCTTCGGGATGCAGTTCGGTCTCGCTCATCGTCCGACCTCCCCTCGGCTGGTCCCGTTTCGGCCGCTGCCACCGTCGCGCGGCATTTGCAACTCCCGGCGCGGGCGCTTAGGGGCGGAGCGATTATTTCAGTGGAGTTTCCCCCGTGTCGCAACCCGCCAAGCTCGTCATGACCCTCGAGACCGGAGACGTGCACATCAAGCTGCGCCCCGATCTCGCCCCCAAGCACGTCGAGCGCATCGCCAAGCTCGCCGACGAAGGCTTCTACGACGGCGTCGTCTTCCACCGCGTGATCGACGGCTTCATGGCGCAGGGCGGCGACCCCTCGGGCACCGGCATGGGCGGCTCGAAGGAGCCCAACCTCCCCGCCGAGTTCAGCCGCGAGCCGCACGTCCGCGGCGTCTGCTCGATGGCGCGCACGATGGACCCGAACAGCGCCAACTCGCAGTTCTTCATCTGCCTCGACGACGCCACCTTCCTCGACGGTCAGTACACCGTCTGGGGCGAAGTGACCGAAGGCATGGAGCACGTCGATGCGCTCCCCAAGGGTGAGCCGCCCCGCAACCCGGGCAAGATCGTCAAGGCGCGGACCGAGGCGTAAGCCTTTCCTCGGCCCCTCCCTTCCGCGGGAGGGGTCAAACCTTGTCCGCCTCCATCGCCTCGATCAGCCAGTCGTGGAAGATCTTCACGGGGCGCAGGCTCAGCGCCCGGGGGCGGCACACGAACCAATAGCTGTAGTGGCTCTCCACCGTCAGGTCGAAGAGCCGTACCAGCCGCTCGTCGCGCGCCGATTCATAGTGCGATTCGAGCATGAAGGCGACGCCGAGCCCCTGCGCTGCCGCCTCGAGCATCAGATTGCCCGAATCGAAATGGTCGATCGCCAGCGGCTCGAGGTCGGGAAAGCCCGCCGCAGCGCGCCAGGCTGTGAAGGTCTCGGGCATGTCGCGGTGGACGAGCGCAGTCAGTCTCGAGAGCTGCTCGGGCCGGGTCACCGGATCGGGGCCTTCCAACAGCGACCGCGCGCCGATCACGTGTACGCGGTTGCGGTCGAGTCTTTTGGCGTAAAGCCCCGGATCGATGTCGCGTGCGATCACGATGGCCGCGTCGAGCCCGTCGCCCAGCCGCGCCATGCCGTGCCCCGCAGTGTCGACGTCGAGGTGCAGCTCGGGGTGCTTACGCTTGAGGTCGGGCAGCTTGGGGAGCAGCCGCTGCGTCGCATAGAGCGGCAGCACGCCCAGCCGCAGCCGGATCAACTCGGTGCCGCTGGTCATCGTCTCGACGGCGTCGGTCATTGCGTCGAGCGCCGGGGCGATCAGCCCCAGCAGCCGTTCGCCGTCGTCGTTGAGCCTGAGCGCCTGGTGCCGCCGCTCGAACAGCGGTTTGCCGATGAAGCGTTCGAGCGACTGGACGCGGCGGCTGAGCGCGGGCGACGAAAGCGCCAGCTCCTCGGCGGCCGCCTTGATCGACCCGAGCCGGGCGACCTGGACGAACGCCTCGATGGCAGTGAGCGGCGGTAGCCTTCGCATGCGGCCTCTTTTGTGCAGTGCATCACAAATATCGGCAAGAGCATTGGTCTGCGCAAGCCCCCCGGTTACGGCGGCATGCGCGTCGTTACGTGCCCGACGGTTGCAACTCCTGCAAGCCGGGAATGTTCATTTCGCATTTGCACAATTTCATGCTGCGGTGCACACAGAGCGGGCCTTTCAGGCATCCTCTCCTAAAACTTTCCCGGCGGGCCTTGTGCCCGCCATTTTTTTTGCCCCCTCGCGGCACCCAATTCGCGTTCCTATGTTCGGCCTTCATGCCTTGAGGGAACAGTGAATGGCAGATGACGAAAGCAGAGGGCGCAAGCTCCAGGTTGCCAATGCCCGGCCCGAGGACAGCGGCCGCGGCCTTGCCCATATCCCGCGCTCGCTGATGGGGGCGCTGGGGATCACCGAGGGCGACGTAATCGAGATCGTCGGCAAGCGCGCCACCCCGGCGCGCGCGGTGTTGCCCTATCCCGAAGACGAAGGCCTCGAGCTCCTCCGCATCGACGGTCTCCAGCGCGCCAATGCCGGCGTCGGATCGGGCGACTTCGTCGAGGTGCGCAAGGTCGAATCCAAGCCCGCGACGCGCGTGGTCTTCGCGCCTGCCCAGTCGAACCTGCGCCTGCAGGGATCGAGCAACGCGCTCAAGCGCACCTTCTACGCGCGCCCGCTGACCGCAGGCGACACGATCGCAACCGTCGGCCACCAGCGCGCCGACATTCCCCCCAATGTCGCGCAATATCTGCGCGCGCCTGCCTATGCGCTGCAGGAGATCCGCCTCGCGGTCCTCTCCACCACGCCGCGCGGCGTCGTCCACATCGACGAGAACACCGAGGTCGAGCTTCGCCCCGAATATGAGGAGGCCAACGAAAGCCGCCGCGCCGACGTGACCTATGACGACATCGGCGGCATGGCCGGCACGATCGACCAGCTCCGCGAGATGGTCGAGCTGCCGTTGCGCTACCCCGAGCTCTTCCAGCGCCTGGGCGTCGATCCGCCCAAGGGCGTGCTGCTCCATGGCCCGCCCGGAACGGGCAAGACCCGCCTCGCGCGCGCGGTCGCCAACGAAAGCGATGCCACTTTCCACCTGATCAACGGCCCGGAGATCATGGGCTCGGCCTATGGCGAGTCCGAGAAGCGGCTGCGCGACGTGTTCGAGGAGGCGGCCAAGTCCGCGCCGTCGATCGTCTTCATCGACGAGATCGATTCGATCGCGCCGAAGCGGGGCCAGGTCTCGGGCGAGGCGGAGAAGCGCCTCGTCGCCCAGCTGCTCACGCTGATGGACGGGCTCGAGGCGCGCGCCAATATCGTCGTCATCGCCGCGACCAACCGGCCCGAGGCGATCGACGAGGCGCTGCGCCGTCCCGGCCGCTTCGATCGTGAGATCGTGGTCGGGGTGCCCGACGATCGCGGCCGCCGCGAAATCCTGGGCATCCACACGCGCGGCATGCCGCTCGCCGACGATGTCGATCTGGGCGAGCTCGCGCGCACCACCTATGGCTTCGTCGGCGCCGACCTCGCCGCGCTCACGCGTGAGGCCGCGATCGACTCGGTTCGCCGGATCATGCCCAAACTCAACCTCGAGGAAGGCACGATCCCGGCCGAGGTGCTCGAGACGCTCACCGTCACGCGCGAGGATTTCCTCCAGGCCCTCAAGCGCGTCCAGCCGAGCGCGATGCGCGAGGTGATGGTGCAGGCCCCTACGGTCCGCTGGGACGACGTCGGCGGCCTCGACGACGCGCAGATGCGGCTCAAGGAAGGCGTCGAGCTGCCCCTCAAGGATCCCGACGCGTTCCGCCGTCTCGGCATCCGCCCGGCCAAGGGCTTCCTGCTCTATGGCCCGCCCGGCACCGGCAAGACGCTGCTGGCCAAGGCAGTCGCGCGCGAGGCCGAGGCGAACTTCATCGCGACCAAGTCGAGCGATCTTCTCTCGAAATGGTATGGTGAGAGCGAGCAGCAGATCGCCCGGCTCTTCGCCCGCGCGCGGCAGGTCGCACCCTGCGTCATCTTCATCGACGAGCTCGACAGCCTCGTGCCCGCGCGCGGCGGCGGGCTGGGCGAGCCGCAGGCGACCGAGCGCGTGGTCAACACGATCCTCGCGGAGATGGACGGCCTCGAGGAGCTCCAGTCGGTGGTGGTGATCGGCGCGACCAATCGTCCCAACCTCATCGACCCGGCGCTGCTGCGTCCGGGTCGCTTCGACGAGCTCGTCTATGTCGGCGTCCCCGACGAAGCCGGACGCGAGCGGATACTGCGCATCCAGACGGAGAAGATGCCGCTCGCCGGCGATGTCGACCTGGGCGCCATCGCCGCTCGCGCCGAGCGCTACACCGGTGCCGATCTGGAGGACGTGGTCCGCCGGGCGGGCCTGATCGCGCTCCGCCAGTCGCTCGACACGCGCGAAGTCACGATGGCGCATTTCGAGGAAGCGCTCGAGGATTCGCGCGCCACCGTCACGCCCGAGATGCTGCTGGAGTATGAAGCCATGTCGGGCAAGCTCAAGCAGCAGGCCTCCGCGATCCAGCCGATAGGCTTCATCGCGCCCGGGATGCTTCAGGCGCGTGAAGGCGGGAAGAGCGTAGAGTGAGCCACGCATAGCCCAGCAAGGCGGCCAGCCACCCTGCCGCCGTGAGGTAGGGTAGCGGCCGCCACAGCTGGTACAGGCCGACACCGATCGAGGGGCCGAGCACGAAGGCAGCGCCGTTGACCGAGGTCACCTTGCCGGCCACCGATCCCTGCGCCGCCGGCCCCACTGCGAGCGACGAGCCTGCCGTGAAGCCCGGCCGCGCAAAGCCGAAGCCCAGCGACGCGAGCGCATAGCCGAGCGCGATCCCGTAGAGCGAGGTCGCGGTGCCCGTCGCCGCGCAGCCGATCGCGCCCACGCCCGCGCCTGCGATCACCAGCGCGCGCGGCTGCAGGTTGAG
This sequence comes from Sphingomonas sp., assembly GCA_035538975.1. Taxonomy (GTDB): domain Bacteria; phylum Pseudomonadota; class Alphaproteobacteria; order Sphingomonadales; family Sphingomonadaceae; genus Sphingomonas. The sequence goes on from DATLJJ010000386.1 coordinate 5,393, forward strand.
CAGCGGAATCAGTCCCCATTGCGCGAGCAGCGCCGAACCCGCGCCCATCATCAGCACGAGCCCCGTCGGCTCGAGCGCCTCGAGCGGAGATACCCCCAACCGGTCGATCACGAGGAATCCGATCGCCTGCCCGGTCATCGCCTGCGCGTGGCCGATCACCAGTCCCGCCACCATCCAGGGGCGCACGCGCGGATCGAAATAGCCCACTCGCTCGCCGCGCTCCGCAGTCGCCGCAGTCACGCTGGCGCCGGTCGCTTGCCCGCCGATCGAGGGATAGCTCACCGTCGCGCCATGCGCCGGACCCTCGTCGCGCGGCAGCAGCCGCAGCACCGCGATCCAGATGCAGCCGCCCACCGCCGCCGCCGCGAAGGCCGGGCCGGAAAGCCCGATCGTCGGGCCCCCGGGCCAGAGATCGCCGAACACCAGATAGGGCGCGATCGCGGGCCCCAGGATCGTGCCGAGGCCGAAAGCCGATGCGAGGAGCGTCAGCGCGCGCGTCCGTTCTTCGCGGCTGGTGCGCCCCGCGACGATCGCTTGCACCGCCGGTGGCGCCGCCGAGCCGAAGGCGCCGTAGATCACGCGCCCGGCAATGAAGGCGATGAAGGTCGCGAGGGGAGCCAGCAGCCCGTTGATCCCCAGCGCCAGGAAGATTCCGCACAGCAGCAGCGACCCGGTGAAGCCCGCGACGCCCACCAGCACCATCGCCCGCCGCCCCTGCCGATCCGAGCGGTTGGCCCAATAGGGAGCAGCCACCACCCAGAGCAGCGCCGAGACCGAGAAGACCGCCGCCACCGCGGCGTCGGCCACGCCCAGCGAGCGGCCGAGCGCGGGCAGCACCGATTGCAGCGCGGTGTTGCCCGCGGCGATCGCCAGCATGACGGTGAAGAGCAGCGCGAAGGTGCCGTCGAACCCGCGGCCCCGCACCGCGGGAAGCTTCACGGCCGCGTCCAGCTGTAGCTACGCCCGATTTCGGCGACGTGGAGCATGTACCATTTGTACCAGCGCCCCCGGCCCGCCTCGCGGATCGCCGCGTGTTCGGGATGCTGGCGCCACGCGATCGCGCTGGCCTCGTCGGCCCAATAGCTGAGCGTGATACCTATCCCGTCCGCGCCGCGAGTACTGTCGACGCCGCGATAGCCTGGCTGCCGAGCCGCCAGCGCCTCCATCGCGTCGCCCGCTTCCTGGTATCCGGCCTCGTCCATGTCGGTGCGTTCCGACACGAACATCACCACCGTCTGTCCGGTACGATCTTCCGCCATGCGAGGTTCGTTAGGCGTTTTCGAACGCGTCTCCAAGCGTCCCCCCATCGCAAGGCGCCGCAGCGGCAGGGGTGACGGAGTCCCCGATTCCCCCTACCCCGCCGCCATGGTCACCGATTGGCACTTCTACGCCCTCGCCATTCCCGCCGTCGCGCTGATCGGGCTCGCCAAGGGCGGGTTCGCCGGGATGGGGGCGCTGTCGCTGCCGATGCTTGCCTTCGTCATCGATCCGGTGCGTGCCGCGGCGATCCTCCTGCCGATCCTGATCGTGCAGGACGTGGTGGGTGTCTGGGCCTTTCGCCGCAGCGTCGACTGGCGGCTGCTCGGCTGGATGCTGCCCGGCGCTGTGTTCGGCATCTGGCTCGGCTACGCTTTCGCGGCGCGCGTACCGCCGCTTGGCGTCATGGCGGCAGTCGGTGCCATCTCCATGATTTTCGGTGCGTATCGGCTTTGGGCGGCGCGACGGGTGGCGGCGGGTGGGGCGTGGCGCTGGCCCGAATGGGCGGGATCGCTCTTCGGCGTGGCGTCGGGCTTCACCAGCCAGATCGCACATGCCGGCCAGCCGCCCTTCCAGCTCTGGGTGCTGCCGCGCGGCCTCTCGCGCGACATGCTCGTGGGCACCACCGCGATCTTCTTCGCGGCAGTCAACTGGATCAAGGTTCCGGCCTATGCTGCCCTCGGCCAGTTCACGCGCGCCAACCTGCTTACCGCGGCCGCGCTGATGCCGGTCGCGATCGGCTCGACGTTGGCGGGCGTGTGGCTGGTCCGCCGGATCGCGCCCGAGCGATTCTATGCCGCCATCTACTGGCTGATGATCCTCGTAGGCGCCGCGCTGATCTGGGAAGCGTTCGGCTGAGCGCTCAGTCGAACAGGCTGGAGACCGATGCCTCGTCCGCGATGCGGCGGATCGCCTCCGCCAGCAGCGGTGCGATCGTCAGGTGGCGGATCTTCTTGCTCTCGGCGATCACGGCGTGGTTGCCGATCGAATCGGTGATCACCAGCTCATGAAGCGCCGAGGAATCGACGCGCGCCACCGCGCCGCCCGAAAGCACGCCATGGGTACAATAGGCTACCACGTCCTCGGCGCCCGCCGCCTTGAGCGCCGCGGCGGCGTTGCACAGCGTTCCGGCCGAATCGACGATGTCGTCGATCAGGATGCAGAAGCGGCCCTCGACGTGGCCGATGATGTTCATCACTTCGGATTCGCCGGCGCGCTCGCGGCGCTTGTCGACGATCGCCAGCGGCGCGTTGTTGAGCCGCTTGGCGAGCGCGCGTGCGCGCACCACGCCGCCCACGTCGGGCGAGACGACCATCCACTGCTTGTCCGGGAAGCGCGCCTGGATGTCGACCGACATCACCGGTGCTGCGAAGAGATTGTCAGTCGGGATGTCGAAGAAGCCCTGGATCTGCCCGGCGTGGAGATCGACGGAGAGCACGCGGTCGGCGCCCGCGGTAGTGACCAGATTGGCGACGAGCTTGGCCGAGATCGGCGTGCGCGGACCGGGCTTCCGGTCCTGGCGGGCATAGCCGAAATAGGGGAGCACGGCAGTGATCCGCTTGGCCGACGCGCGCTTGAGCGCGTCGATCATGATCAGCAGCTCCATCAGATTGTCGTTCGCCGGATAGCTGGTCGACTGGAGCACGAACACGTCCTCGCCGCGGACGTTCTCGAGGATCTCGACGAAGATCTCTTCGTCGGCGAAGCGGCGCACGTTCGCCTTGGTGAGCGGGATCTCCAGATAATCGGCGATCGCCTGGGCAAGCGGCAGGTTCGAGTTGCCGGCCATCAATTTCATGTGCGCGAGGTCCCGTTCGCTGGAGCTGTTTGGTTTCCCTTAGGCCCGAGATCGGGCGAGGCAAAGAGGGCATTGCCGCTCGGCTGTGGCGGTTCTACGCGACGGGGATGACGGTCACCACGCGCTTCGCTCCCAGCCCCACCGGCACGCTGCACGTCGGCAACATCCGCACCGCGCTGCACAATTGGCTGTTCGCGCGCAGGCATGGCGGCCGCTTCCTGCTCCGCATCGACGACACCGATCAGGCACGCTCGGAGGAGCGCTTCGTCGAATCGATTCGCGCCGACCTCGCCTGGCTGGGGCTCGCGCCGGACGACGAGGAGCGGCAGTCGGCACGCTTCGATCGCTACGAAGCGCGCTTTGCCGAGCTGGTGGCGAGCGGCCGGGTCTATCCGGCGTACGAGACCGCGCAGGAGCTCGAGCTCAAGCGCAAGGTGCTGCTCGGCCGCGGCCTGCCGCCGGTCTACGACCGCGCGGCGCTCGCGCTCGGGGATGCCGACCGCGCGAGGCTCGAATCGGAGGGGCGCCGCCCGCACTGGCGTTTCAGGCTCGATCATACCGCTGCCATCGAATGGGACGATCTCATTCGCGGCCATCAGCGCTTCGATCCCGCGCTGATGAGCGATCCCGTGGTGCGTCGCGAGGACGGCTCGTGGCTCTACCTCCTGCCTTCGGTGATCGACGACATCGACATGAACATCACCCACGTCGTGCGCGGCGAGGATCATGTCTCGAACACCGCGGCGCAGATCCAGATGTTCGCGGGGCTCGGTGCCGCCGCGCCGGCGTTCGGGCACGAGGCGCTGCTGACGGGAAGCGAGGGCAAGCTGTCCAAACGCCTCGGCTCGCTCGGCATCGCGCATTTCCGTGAGGCCGGAATCGAGCCGCAGGCGCTGGTCGCGCTGCTCGCGCGCATCGGCACCAGCGATCCGGTCGAACCCTTCGCCGATTCCGCGCCGCTGGTCGAGAGCTTCGACTTCGCCCGCTTCGGTCGCGCGCCCGCGCGCTTCGACGAGGGCGAGCTCGCGCAGCTCAACGCGCGCATCCTCCACCAGCTGAGCCACGCCGCGGTCGCCGACCGACTGCCCGAAGGCATGGGCGAAGCGGCTTGGGAAGCGATCCGCCCCAATCTCTCGACCGTCGCCGAGGCCGGCGACTGGTGGCGCGTGGTCCGGGGACCGGTGGAGGCGCCGGAGCCGGCGCCCGAGGATCGCGACTTCCTGGCCCAGGCCGCGCGTATCGCCGGCACGATCGACTGGTCGGCCGACCCCTGGCACGCGCTCACCGGCGCGCTAAAGGAGAAGACCGGGCGCAAGGGCCGCGCGCTGTTCCTGCCGCTGCGACTCGCGCTCACCGGCCGCGAACATGGGCCGGACATGGCGGCGCTCCTGCCGCTCATCGGTCGCGACGCGGCGCTCGGCCGCCTCTCGCCCTCCTGAAACAGCCTCTATTTACATCAAAATGTAATGATGTATCATCACTATCGCCGGCATCAGACCGGCGGCAGGAGATGGAGTGCAAGGCCATGTATGCCGAACATCGTTACCAGCCCCGCCAGTCGCGCACCGTCAGCCTGGGGGCGGCGTTCGCGATCAACGGAGCGGTCATTGCCGGAATGCTCTTCTTCATCGCGCCCAATGTCGTGGGCAAGAAAATCGACGGGATCACAGTCATCCCGATCAGGGAGGCGCCCGAACCCCCGCCGATCGACGAGCCCAAGCCGCAGCCCAAGGCTCAGCCACGCACCAGCCAGGAGCCGATAATCGTCGCGCCGACCCCGCGGGTGCCGACCGAAACCAGCAATCCGACCAGGACGACCGATATCGTCCCGCTCGATCCGCCTCCGCCCTATCTGGGCAGGGAAGTCGGTCCCACGGCCGAGCCCGAGCCGCTGCCGCTACCGGTTCCGCCGCTGGTCGCCGCCTCGCAGGACATGCGCTACGCTCGCGACTTCCAGCCCGACTATCCATCTTCCGAGCTGCGCGCCCAGCGCGACGGGCTGGTGCGGGTCCGTATCCGGATCGGCATCGACGGGCGCGTGAAGGCGATAGAGCAGCTCAGCGCCACCAGCCCCGCCTTCTTCGATGCG
>DATLJJ010000387.1:0-4845 GCA_035538975.1 Sphingomonas sp.
ATCGCATCGTCCTGGTCAATTCGAACCCGGCGACGATCATGACCGATCCCGAGCTGGCCGACGCGACCTATGTCGAGCCGATCACGCCCGCGATCGTCGCCAAGATCATCGAGAAGGAGCGCCCCGACGCGGTGCTCCCCACGATGGGCGGGCAGACGGCGCTCAACACCGCGCTCGCGCTCGCGCAGGACGGCACGCTCGAGAAGTTCGGCGTGACGATGATCGGTGCCAATGCCGAGGCGATCGACAAGGCCGAGGACCGCCAGAAGTTCAAGGCGGCGATGGACAAGATCGGGCTGGAGAGCGCCCGCTCGGCGATCGCGCATACCGAGGCCGAAGCGCTCGAGGGGCTGGAGAAGGTGGGCCTGCCCGCGATCATCCGTCCGAGCTTCACGCTGGGCGGCACCGGCGGCGGCATCGCCTACAACCGCGAGGAATTCCTGAGCATCGTCCGCAACGGGCTCGACCTCTCGCCGACCAACGAGGTGCTGATCGAGGAATCGCTGCTCGGCTGGAAGGAATATGAGATGGAAGTCGTCCGCGACCGCGCGGACAATTGCATCATCATCTGCTCGATCGAGAACGTCGATGCGATGGGGACGCACACCGGCGACTCGATCACCGTCGCGCCGGCGCTGACGCTGACCGACAAGGAATACCAGATCATGCGCAATGCATCGATCGCGGTACTCCGTGAAATCGGCGTCGAAACAGGCGGTTCGAACGTGCAGTTCGCGGTAAATCCGAAGGACGGCCGCCTGATCGTGATCGAGATGAACCCGCGCGTGAGCCGTTCCTCGGCGCTCGCGTCCAAGGCCACCGGCTTCCCGATCGCCAAGGTCGCGGCGAAGCTGGCGGTGGGCTACACGCTCGACGAGATCACCAACGACATCACCGGCGCGACGCCGGCGAGCTTCGAGCCGACGATCGATTATATCGTCACCAAGATCCCGCGCTTCGCCTTCGAGAAATTCAAGGGCGCCGAGGCGACGCTCGGCACCGCGATGAAGTCGGTGGGCGAAGTGATGGCGATCGGCCGCTCGATCCACGAGAGCATGCAGAAGGCGCTGCGCGGGCTGGAGACCGGGCTTTCCGGGTTCAATCAGGTCGATCGGCTGGTCGGCGCCCCGCGCGACGAGATCGAGGCCGCGCTCGCGGTGCGCTCGCCCGATCGGCTGCTGATCGCCGCACAGGCGCTGCGCGAGGGCTTCACCGTCGCCGAGGTCTGCGCGATCGCGCAGTACGATCCCTGGTTCATCGAGCGCATCCGCGAGATCGTCGAGGCCGAGGAACAGGTGTGCCGCAACGGCCTGCCGCAGGACGCGGCGGGGATGCGGCGGCTGAAGGCGATGGGCTTCTCCGACAAGCGCCTTGCCTGGCTCGCGCTCAAGTCGGCCAATCTCCACAAGGATATGGAGCGCCCGGTCGCGCGCGGATCGGGACTGGTCCACGACGTCGTCCATGCGATGACCGGCGGGGTGACCGAGGCCGAGGTGCGCAAGCACCGCCACAAGCTGGGCGTGCGCCCGGTGTTCAAGCGGATCGACACCTGCGCGGCCGAGTTCGAGGCGAAGACGCCGTACATGTACTCGACCTATGAGGCGCCGAGCTTCGGTGAGCCCGAGGACGAGAGCCAGCCGAGCGGCCGCAGGAAGATCGTGATCCTGGGCGGCGGCCCGAACCGGATCGGGCAGGGCATCGAGTTCGACTATTGCTGCTGCCACGCCTGCTTCTCGCTGGCGGACGCGGGCTATGAGACGATCATGGTCAACTGCAACCCGGAGACGGTGAGCACCGACTATGACACCAGCGACCGCCTCTATTTCGAGCCGCTGACCGCCGAGGACGTGCTCGAGATCCTTCACGTCGAGCAGCAGCAGGGCGAACTGGTGGGCGTGATCGTCCAGTTCGGCGGACAGACGCCGCTCAATCTCGCCAAGGCGCTGGAGGATGCGGGAATACCGATCCTCGGCACTTCGCCCGACGCGATCGACCTGGCCGAGGACCGCGAGCGCTTCGCGGCGCTGGTCGCGCGGCTCGACCTCAAGCAGCCCGCCAACGGGCTCGCGCGCAGCCGCGACGAGGCAGTAGCGGCGGCCGAGCGGATCGGCTTTCCGGTGTTGATGCGGCCCAGCTACGTGCTCGGCGGGCGGGCGATGGAGATCGTCGACACCGTCCAGCAGCTCGACGACTATATCCAGACCGCGGTGCAGGTCTCGGGCGACAGCCCCGTGCTGATCGACCAATATCTGCGCGACGCGATCGAAGTGGACGTCGACGCGATCGCCGACGGTGAGGACGTCGTCGTCGCGGGCGTGCTCCAGCACATCGAGGAGGCGGGCGTCCATTCGGGCGACAGCGCCTGCTCGATCCCGCCCTACAGCCTTCCTGCCGAGATCATCGCCGAGATCGAGCGCCAGACGCATGCGCTGGCACGCGCGCTCAAGGTCAAGGGGCTGATGAACATCCAGTTCGCGGTCAAGGACGGCGTGGTCTATCTGATCGAGGTCAACCCGCGCGCTTCGCGCACGGTGCCCTTCGTCGCCAAGGCGATCGGCGCGCCCATCGCCAAGATCGCGAGCCGGGTGATGGCGGGCGAGAAGCTGAAGGACCTGCCGAAGATCGACCGCGACATCGACTATATCGCGGTCAAGGAAGCCGTCTTCCCGTTCAATCGCTTCCCGGGCGTCGACCCGGTGCTCTCACCCGAAATGAAGAGCACGGGCGAAGTGATGGGGATCGATAGCGATTTCGCCACGTCCTTCGCCAAGGCGCAAATGGGGGCGGGGGTGACGCTGCCGAGCGGCGGCACGCTGTTCGTGAGCGTCAAGGACACCGACAAGCCGGTGATTCTGCCCGGCGTCAGGCTCATGGCGGAGATGGGCTTCACCATCGTCGCGACGGGCGGCACCGCCGATTACCTCGAGGCCGAGGGGCTGACGGTCGAACGCGTCAACAAGGTGGCGCAAGGCCGTCCGCACATCGTCGACCGCATCGTCGACGGCGACATCGCGATCATCTTCAACACTACGGAAGGCTGGCAGTCGCTGAAGGACTCGTCAGACATCCGTCGCTCGGCGCTTGGGCTCAAGATCCCCTATTTCACGACCGCCCAGGCGAGCATCGCCGCGGCGCGTGCGATCGAGGCGCTGGGCAAGAGCACGCTGGGCGTGAAGTCGCTGCAGGAATTTTACGCGGCATAATATTATCCTCCCCCGCCAGGGGGAGGTGGCACGCGAAGCGTGACGGAGGGGGAGGAAGCACGCCGGTTGTTCTGGCATCCGCCCCTTCCGTCCTCCGCCGCTGCCGCGGCGACTGACCTCCCCCTGGCGGGGGAGGATTGGGAAAGGGGCACCTTGCAGTCCTTCCGTCGCAGCCCTATTATTCGCATTCGCACAATTGATCTCCCCAATCGGTGTTAATGTGCGGGCGTCTCCAATGTGAGACGGCTGACCTTGGGGGCGTTTTACGAAGGACGGCTGAGTTATGGCGACGGTCGAAAAGATGCCGATGCTGCAGGAAGGCTATGAGAAGCTCAATGAGGAGCTGAAACGCCTGAAAGCCGAGCGTCCGCAGATCGTGGATGCGATCGAGGAAGCGCGCGCGCACGGCGACCTTTCGGAGAACGCCGAATATCATGCCGCCAAGGAGCGCCAGGGCCAGATCGAGGCGTCGATCGCCGACATCGAGGACAAGCTCTCGCGCGCCCAGATCATCGATCCGAAGGATCTGTCGGGCGACAAGATCGTGTTCGGCGCGACGGTGACGCTGCTCGACGAGGACGAAAAGCCGATCCGCTACCAGATCGTCGGCCAGACCGAGGCGGACGCGAGCAAGGGCCGCATCTCGTACAACTCGCCGCTGGGCCGCGCGCTGATCGGGCGCAAGGTGGACGACGAGGTCGAGGTCTCGGTGCCCGCGGGCGACCGCTATTATCTGGTCTCGCAGATCGAATTCATCTGAGGTCGGGGATGCGTCGTCTCACGGCGACCGCCGCGATCGTGCTGGTGACGGCGGCGGTGAGCCTTGTCGTCACCTTCCATTTCGGCCTGTACGAGGCGAGCATGCGCGCGGGTTTCATCCCCGCGCGGGCGAGCGGCGTCCCCACCGATTTCGCGGCCGTGCCGGCGTGGCTCACGCCGCTGACCTGCACGCTGCTCCACGCCGGCGTGCTCCATCTGGCGATGAACATGGTGATGCTGGGCTTCACCGGCCAGCAGGCCGAACGCGCCGTGGGGCCGGTGGGCATCCTGATCCTCTATGTGGTCGGCGCCTATGCGGCGGCCTTGGCGCAATGGCTTCCGGATCCCCGGTCGGTGACTCCGATGGTGGGCGCGAGCGGCGCAGCGTCGGCGGTGGTCGGCGCCTATTCACTGCTGTTCGGGCGCTCGCGCGCAAAGGCGATCGGACCAATTCCTGCGCAGGCGGTGCACGTGCTGTGGCTCGCCGCGGCCTGGATCGTGATCAACCTGCTGGTCGCCTTCGCCTTCCTCGGGGCGGGGCTGTCCGTTGCGGCGTGGGCGCACATCGGCGGCTTCATCGCCGGCCTGCTGCTCGCGAAACCGCTGCTACGCTGGAACTGGCGCAACGCCTAGCTAATCAGCCTCTGCTCCCCTCCCTGAAGGGAGGGGAGATGAAGCGCGGACTCAGCCCAGTTCGGGCTCGAGCAGGCGGTGCAGGTGCACCACCACATATTTCATCTCGGCGTCGTCCACGGTGCGCTGCGCCGCGGCGCGCCACGCCTTTTCGGCGCTCGCGAAGTCCGGGAAGATACCGACCACGTCGAGCTGCGACGGGTCCTGAAAGTCGAGCGTCTGCGGATCGGTCACGCGACCGCCGAAGACG
>DATLJJ010000388.1:0-3169 GCA_035538975.1 Sphingomonas sp.
TCGCGGTGGCTGGCGAAGTCGCCCGCCATCACGCGGCCGAAATTCTCCTCGGCCGAGCCATAGGGCGGCCCATAGTTGTTCGCGAGATCGAAGTGCGTGACACCGCGATCGAACGCCCGGCGCAGAATCGCGCGCCCGGTCTCGAACACGTCGGCACCGCCGAAATTCTGCCAGAGCCCCAGGCTGATCGCCGGCAGATCGAGCCCCGAGCGGCCGCAACGGCGATAGGGCATGCGCCCGTCGTAGCGGGCGGGATCGGCGTGCCAGGGCTGGGGATAGGGCATGGTCTCACTCACCTTCGGATGTTGGATTCGCGGCGACTAGCTTCCCACTTTTCCCGCGAATTGTGGAATTACGTTACGCTGTGGTGGAATATTGTTACGCGTTGCAGCGATAGCGGAGATGCTTAACGTGCAGAACATATCGGCAACATGGCATAATCCGGGCGTGTAGGACAGAGGTAACCGGCGGACTGACTAGCCGCTCGACGGGCAAAGCTGAACCCCCGTTTCCGGTACCTGGGCGAAGGCCGGGGCTTGGAGTTTGATCCAGCCGGATTGAAGCAAGCTGTACCCCGGCGAAGGCCGGGGCCCAGTATCGGCGGACAAGAGGCGGCCTCCCCTCCTCCGAGCCGTCCTGCAACCGGGCCCCGGCCTTCGCCGGGGTACCCAAGGCAGGATTCAGACCGTGAAGCTCTCGCCGCAGCCGCAGCTGCCCTTGGCGTTGGGGTTCTGGAAGACGAAGCCTGCGGTGAAATCGTCTTCGACCCAGTCCATCGTCGAGCCGATCAGGTAGAGCACCGAGGCGCCGTCGACGTAGAAGGTGCCGCCGGGGGTCTCGATCTTCTCGTCGAAGGGCTTGGCCTCGGTGACATAGTCGACCGAATAGGCGAGGCCCGAGCAGCCGCGGCGCGGAGTCGAGAGCTTGACGCCCACGACGCCTTCGGGCGCCTTGGCCATCAGATCGGCGATGCGCTTCTCCGCGCGCCCGGTGAGGTGGAGCGCCGCAGGGCGTTGGCGGGTGGTCGTCTCGGTCATCAAATTTCCTCAGCCTCCCCTTCTGCGCTCCCCTCCCGCTTGCCGGAGGGGTCGGGGAAGGGCCTGAACGCTAGATAGGGAAGCGGGCGCCCCGGATCATCCCCTCCCCTAGCCCCTCCCGCAAGCGGGAGGGGAACGCAGACGGAGGGGTCAGGCATCACAACATCCCCAGCTCAAGCTTCGCCTCGTCGCTCATCTTCTGCGGGTCCCATGGCGGATCCCAGACGAGATTGACTTCGGCGTTGCCGATCCCCGGCACCGAGCCGACGCGCAGCTCGACTTCGCCCGGCATCGATTCCGCCACCGGGCAATGCGGCGTGGTGAGCGTCATGGTGACAGCGGCATGGCCCTCGGCGGTCACGTCGACGCCATAGATCAGGCCGAGATCGTAGATGTTCACCGGGATCTCGGGATCGTAGATCTCCTTGAGCGCCTCGATCACCGCCTCGTAAAGCTCGCCGCCGGGCTCAGTGCCCGATAGCGGCTCGGGTTTCTGCGACAGGAAGCCGGCGAGATAATCGCGCTTGCGCTCGAAGCTGTCGCGCGCGCCCTCCCCTGCCACGTCCTCGACGCGCGCCTTCGGCGGAGCCTCGACGGCGTCGACTTCCTCGACCGTGATCTTGCGTTCCTCGTTCACCCGAAGATCCTCGTAACTCTCTGAATTCCCTCGGCCAGCGCGGCGATGTCGCGCGGACGATTATACACCCCGAAGCTCGCCCGCGCGGTGGCGGGCACGCCGAGCGCGTCCATCAGCGGCTGGGCGCAGTGGTGTCCCGCACGGATCGCCACCTGGCCTTCGTCCAAGATGGTGGCGACGTCGTGCGGATGCACCCCCTCGACCGCGAAGCTGACGATGCCGGCGCTATCCTCGGGCCCGAACAGCCGGACGCTGTTGATCTGCGAGAGCGCCGTGCGCGCCTCGCGCACCAGCGCGGTCTCGTGCGCGTGGATGCGATCGAGCCCGATCGAATCGACATAGTCGATCGCCGCGTGCAGCCCGACGACACCGACGATGTGCGGCGTCCCCGCCTCGAACCGGCCCGGCGGCGGGGCGTAGGTGGTCCGGGCGAAGGTGACGCGATCGATCATCGAGCCCCCGCCCTGATATGGCGGCATGGCGTCGAGCAGGTCGTAGCGGCCCCAGAGCACGCCGATGCCGGTCGGGCCGTAGAGCTTGTGCCCGGAGAAGACGTAGAAGTCGCAGCCGAGATCGGCGACATCCACCGCCATGCGCGGCACGGCCTGGCAGCCGTCGAGCAGGATCTTCGCGCCGACCGAATGCGCGAGCGCCACGGCGCGCTTCGCATCGAGCACCGATCCGAGCACGTTCGAGACATGCGCGAGCGCGACGAGCTTGTGCCGGTCGGTCAGCATCGCCGCCATCGCGTCGAGATCGATGCGCTGGTCGGGCGTGAGCGGCACCACGTCGATGATCGCGCCGACGCGCTCGGCCGCCATCTGCCACGGCACGATGTTCGAATGATGCTCGAGCGTCGAGAGCAGGATGCGGTCACCGGCCTTGAGCTGGGTCGCCGCCCAGCATTGCGCGACGAGGTTGATACCCTCGGTCGCGCCGCGGACGAACACGATTTCCTCGGTCGTGCCGCCGATGAACTTCGCCGCGCGTGCGCGCGCCGCCTCGAAGGCGAGCGTCATGTCGGCCGAGCGCTGGTACACGCCGCGGTGGACCGTCGCGTAGGTCTCGCCATAGGCGCGCGCGATGGCGTCGAGCACCGGCTGCGGCTTCTGCGAGGTCGCCGCAGTGTCGAGATAATGCCAGCCGTCAGGGATCGCCGGGAAGTCGGCGAGGACATCGAGGGGCCGGGAGTCGAGCGACACGCTCACAGCGCAGCCTCCAGCCATTTGTCCGCGTCCGCCTCGAAGGCGGCGCGGACTTGCTCCTCACCGATCCGCGCCATCGCGTCGGCGACGAAGGCGCGGGTGAGCAGCGCCTTGGCGCGTGCCTCGGTGACGCCGCGGCTCTGGAGGTAGAAGAGCGCGCGCTTGTCGAGCTCGCCTACGGTGGCGCCGTGCGCGCACTTCACGTCGTCGGCGAAGATCTCGAGCTCAGGCTTGAGGTTCACGGTCGCCGAGCGCTGGAGCAGCAGCCCTCGCAGCGATTGTTCGCCGTC
>DATLJJ010000389.1:0-1822 GCA_035538975.1 Sphingomonas sp.
GGTATCTCCCCTGCCGTCTTCACGCCGTTGAGCTCCGGATCGAGCACGGCATCCTGCCGCCCATAGAGGATCGCCACCGGTAGCCGCATCTCGCCATAGCGCGCCACCAACGCGGCCATGTCGGCAGGCGCGTGGAACAGCTCGAACGATCCGGCCATGTAGCTTTTGGGCCGCAGCGCCAGCGCCCCGCCGCCACGCGTCGCGAAGTCGGCGGGGACGGGATCGGGCGCGAAGATCGCCTCGGCGGTCTTGCGCCCGTTGAGCATCCCGGCAGGCACCGCCACCAGCCACGCCACCAGCGGCCGGATGGGTAGCGGTGCGAGCAGCCCGGCGAACGGCTTGGGCACTTCGTGAACCGCCTGCGAAAGCGGCGCGATCAGCGCCAGCCCTTTCACCAGCTCGGGCCGGTCGAGCCCCAGCGCCAGGCTCACCGCCCCGCCCATCGAATGGCCGACGAGCAGCGGCCGGTCGAGCGCGAGCTTCTCGATCAGCGCCGCGATCATCGCTGCCTGCGCGGCGATCCCCGGCCGCGGGCCTTCGAGCGCCGAATGGCCCCAGCCCGGCCGGTCGACCAGCACCACGCGGAAGTCGTCCGTCAGCCGCTCGACGAGCGAATGCGAGAAGTTGCGCATCTGCCCCATCAGCCCGTGGACCATCACGATCGCGGGGGCGTCGCGCGGACCGGTGTCGACATAATGAAGCCGCGCGCCGGCCACTTCGGCGAACTGGCCGTCGGGGGGCACCAGCTCCTCGGCCTTGCTTGCCGCCCAGGCGGAAAAGCCCGCCAGTCCCACACCGACGACCGCCGCCGCGCCCAATGGAATCAGCATGCCCCCTCCTTCTCCAGTTGCGCGCAACCTTATAGCGTTGCACGTGCTTGCCAACCGCGGCCCAACGCCCGCGTCTTTCAGGAGTGTCCCGTTGAGCGAAGTCCGCGACAATCAGGAGCGCCATCGTTTCGAGCTGGTGGAAGAGGGCCATCTCGCCTTCGCCGAATATGAGCTCGCGGACGGCGTGATCACTTTCACGCACACGATCGTGCCCTCCTCGATGCAGGGCAATGGCGTCGGCAGCCGGCTCGTTTCGGGCGCGCTTGCGCAGGTTCGCGAGCGCGGGCTCAAGGTCGTGCCGCGATGCCCCTTCGTCGCGGCCTATATCGCGCGGCACCCCGAGTGGAAGGATCTGCTCGCCTGATCGGCGCAATCGATCACTCAGGCCATAACTAGCCGTTACAGATCGATTTCGCCTTCGCTTATCTGGGGCTTCCATCCGTTCTGCGAGAGAAGCCCCGATGCCCCGCGACCTGCTGAAGACCCTCACCTATCTGTCGATCCACCTCACGGTGGGCTTCACGGTGGCCTATGCCTTCACAGGCTCGCTCAGTCTCGCGGGCGGCATCGCGCTGATCGAGCCGTGCATCAACGCGGTCGCCTTCTTCTTCCACGAACAGGCGTGGAAGCGCGTCGACCGCCGCCCGCCCGCGATGGACACCGAAAGCTTCATCCGCGGCGGCGTAGCGCACGTCTAAAACCCCTCTACCGCTTGCGGGAGAGGGTTTAATCCTCACTCCGCCGCGACGTCCTCGCCTTCCTCGCGCTCCTGCGCCTGGCGCGCCCACATCTCGGCGTAGAGCCCGCCCTTCCTGAGCAGTTCGGCGTGCGTCCCCTGCTCGGCGACGCGCCCGGCCTCGAGCACGATGATGCGGTCGGCGTGCACCACGGTCGAAAGCCGGTGCGCGATCACGATCGTCGTGCGGCCCTGCTCGATGGCCTCGAGCGTCGCCTGGATGTCCGCCTCGGTGCGGCTGTCGAGCGCGCTGGTC
>DATLJJ010000390.1:0-1573 GCA_035538975.1 Sphingomonas sp.
CCGACGCCTTGAGGCTCCAGCACGTCGTTGATCGTGTTGGCGATCTGGGCCGTCATCTTCTCCTGGATCTGAAGGCGCTTGGCATAGACGTCCACGAGCCGCGCAAGCTTGCTGATGCCGACCACGCGCCCTTGCGGAATATAGGCGACCCAGGCGCGGCCGACGATCGGCGCCATGTGGTGTTCGCAATGGCTTTCGAAGCGAACTCCGCGCAATACGATCATCTCGTCGTAACCTTCAATCTCCTCGAAGGTCTTCTGCAGGATCTCCGTCGGGTCCTGGGCATAGCCGGAAAAATACTCCTCGAAGGCACGAGCAACACGATCAGGCGTGTCGCGCAGGCCGTCGCGCGCGGGATCATCACCGGCCCAGCGGATCATGGTCCGGATCGCCTGCTCGACCTCCGCCCGATCGGGCCGCTCGCTTGGCGCCTGCGCAACCGCGACCCGCTCCAACTTGCGCGCTCGTGACGTCATCAATGGTCTCCCCTTCCGGCGGCCACATGAACAAGCGGCCCTCAGCTTGGACGGCGCCAATCGGAAAAGGTTCCCGAGGTCCGGGAAAATAGGCGGATCGGCAGCACGCCAGACCGGGCCTAAGCCACCGCCTTGCGCACATCGAGCACCGCCCGCGCCCATTCGGCCGGCCGCTCCTGAGGCAGGTTGTGACCGGCATCGGTGAAGACGCGCCGCTCGAAAAACCCCGCGAACTTGTGCGCGTGGTGGGCGGTGCCGGGATTGACGCCGTCGCTGTCGCCGTCGATCGCAATTGTCGGGACGCGGATCGGCGGCTGCGCGGCGAGCCGGGCCTCGATCGCGGCGTAGGCGGGGTCGCCATCAACCAGCGCATAGCGATGGCGATAGGAGTGGATCACGACCTCGACGAAATCGGGATTGTCGAAGGATTCGGCGCTCGCCTCGAAGGTCGCGTCATCGAACGCCCATTTGGGCGACCACATCGCCCAGAGCTGGCGGGCAAAGCCGCGGCGGTTGCGCTCGAGCGCGCGGCGGCCGCGCTCGTTGTGAAAGAGATATTGATACCAGAGAGCCGCCTCCTCCGGCGGCGAAGCCGGCTCCATGGCGCGGGCGATGTTCTGGATGTTGTAGGAATTGCCGGACACAAGGGCGATCACGCGCTCCGGATAGAGCGCCGAGACGACACAGGCCGCGCGCCCGCCCCAATCATAACCGCCGACGAGTGCCCGCTCGATGCCGAGCGCATCCATGAAGGCCAGCAGATCGGCGCCAAGCGCTGCCTGCTCGCCGGAGCGCAGCGTCCCGGCGGAGCGAAACCGCGTCGGCCCATAACCGCGCAGCCAGGGCACCAGCACCCGCGCGCCCGCTTCGGCAATGATCGGCGCGGTCTCGGCATAGGCGTTCACATCATAGGGAAAGCCGTGGCCAAGGATGCAGGGCCAGCCATCCGCCGCGCCGTATTCCCGATAGGCAATGTCGAGGATGTCCGTGCTGACTGTCTTTTGTTGCATGGCTGGCTCACTGCGAATGGTTATCGTGGCTTGGATAACCGAAGCATCCGGGACGTTGCGCCACCTGTCCCGGGCATCGCTTCGCTC
>DATLJJ010000391.1:0-3258 GCA_035538975.1 Sphingomonas sp.
CGCGCCGGTGACGGTCGGTGGCTGGCAGCTCGCCTTCCCGACGCTCGGCGAGGCGGGGAAATCGCGGCCCATCGACCGGCTCTCCTCCTGGACCGAGAGCAGCGATCCGGACATCCGCTATTTCTCGGGCACTGCACTCTACAAGGCGCGCCTCGAAGCACCGCAGCAGGGCAACGGCGCCGTTGCGATCCTCGATCTGGGCCGCGTCGCCGACATCGCCCGGGTGCGCGTCAACGGACAGGACGCGGGCATTGCCTGGCATTCCCCCTTCCGGCTGGATGTGACCCGCTGGCTACGCGCCGGCACCAACACGCTCGAAATCGAGGTCGCCAATCGCTGGGTCAACCGGCTGATCGGCGACGAGGCGATCCCGGTGGGTCTCCGCTACCAGAAGAACGGCAGCCGCTTCACCGACGGGCGCCTTCTCGCTCTCCCCGACTGGCTCTATCGCCCCGGCGCGCGCCGCGACTGGCCGCGGCACAGCTTCTCCACCTGGAAGCATTATGAAGCGGATTCACCGCTGCTCCCATCGGGGCTGCTCGGGCCGGTCAGGCTCGAATGGTGGCAGGCCGTCGCCACTGGCAGTTAATTGCTTATATAGTCACAATCATGATAGCCTCCTCATTGGCACCACCATCAAGGCTGGGCCGACCATGGGAGAGGTTATGACCAAGAAAGCGAAGTTGATCGCTGCGACCGCGGCATGCCTGACCGGCATCGCCTTTGCAGCAACTGTATCTGTCATAGCGTCAAACCCGCCGGACGGCAGAGTCAGGATCGCAGCGAAGCCCGAGACACAAAGCGGGGATCCCTCTGCCATCGCCGCTGCGGGCACGCTCGCCGCGACGAGCCTTGCGGCGCCCACGCTTCAGATTCCCGGCGGGTCGCCGATCGAGACCTTCCACGATTCCGAGCTCGACAAATGCGGCACGACATCGATCCGGCAGGACGGGCCGGTGCGCGTGTTCGAGGACCAGTTCAACGTCATCCACATGACGATGTCCAACGCCCAGGCCGTGGCGTATCAGTGGACGGGATCGGTGACCGGCTTCACCAACAACCCGACGACGGCGGCGCTCGACTGCACGCCCGTGATGCAGGGCTATGTCAACAACACCGACGTCAGCAAGTTCGACGAGAAAACCTGGATCCAGGGATTCTACTTCGACGGCACGACGGCTTGGGCCTATGGGCATCAGGACCATTGGGGCGGCCAACCGCGTTTCAACAACAGCACCTGCCACGCACAGGGTGACACCTATGAGGATCCGGACGGCACCGGTCCCCTGCCCGCCCCCCAGCCCAAGCCTCGCTGCTGGTCCGCCTCGATTGCGACCTGGAAGGCAAATCCGGTGTCGAGCGCGGACCGGCACCTGAACTTCACGCGCAACGGTACCGCGCCGGACCACACCGCCATCTATCCCCATGTGCAGTATCCGGGTGATGCGCTCACGCCGAAAGCCGGCTGGATCGGCTATGGCGCACCCTCCAACATCTTCCGCGGCCACAACGCCGACGGGACGCTGGACGGCTATTGGTACATGCTCGCCTATACCAACTCGGGCTACGCGGGGCAGGCCAAGGGCGTGTGCCTCTTCCGCAGCGGCAATCCCGCCGACCGTTCCAGCTGGCGCGCATGGAACGGCAGCACGACCGCGCCCGGCTTCACGCAGGTGATGGGTAACCCCTACACCACCACCAATTCACCGTGCGCAGTGGTGCAGCCGGCGCTGTTCAACAGCTATGTCCGCAGCGTCGTGTGGCACAAGCCGTCGCGCCACTATATCGCCATCTACCGCGTGGGCGCCGACGGCGTTTATTGGGCGACCTCGCCCGACATGCTCAACTGGACGCAGGGCGGGCGGCTGCTCGCCTCGGACAGCGATGCCGCGAGCTATCCGGTGCTGATCGACTTCGACGGCGGCGACTATGGCGACAGCAATTTCGACCGCGCCTATGACAACGGCAAGCTGTACCTCTTCTATCGCAAGCTCGTCCCGGGCGCGGTCCGCGTCACGCGGCGGCTGGTGGATGTGACCAACTATCCGGCCGACCCGCCCAGCTCGAGCAATCCGGGCTGATCGAAGACCCGGGTGCCCGCGCCCTCAGCGGCGCGGGCGCTGCGGATACAGCAGGGCCAGCGGCACTGCCTCGGCCATGGCGCGGTATCCCGCCGGTCCCGGATGCAGCCGGTCGCCGCTGTCATAGGCAGGACGCAGGGCGAGCGGATCGGCGGGGTCGCGGCCGACCTGCTCGAAATCGATGACGGCGTCGTACAAGGGGCTCGTGCGGATGAACCGGTTGAGCGCGGCCCGTACGCCCTCGCGTTCCGCCGTGAACCCCTGGCGGCGGGTGGGCAGCAGCGTCGCGCCGATCACGCGGAGCCCGCGCAGCCTGGCCCGAAGCGCGAGCTGGGCATGCGCCTGGATCAGCGCCCCGGCGCCGATCGGCGTGCCGTAGATGTCGTTGATTCCCTCGAACAGCACGAGGGTGTGGATGCCGGGCGAGGCCGCGACGTCACGATCGAAGCGCGCGAGCGCGTTCTCGCCTGCACCGGGTCGCTGAGCGGCGATGCGGTTGCCCGAAATGCCCAGATTGGCGAGGCCGATCGGCAGCGCACCCCGCCGCGCCGCCATGCGCGTCGCCAGGATGTCGACCCAGCCCTGATAGCCGCCCCGCGGCTCGGACCCGCTGTCGGTGATCGAATCGCCGAGGAAGGCGATAGTGCCCGCATTGGCAGCCCCCTCCCCGATCAGCGCGTCGACGAAGAACCAGTGCGGCACGGGCGTCGGGAACGCCCCGGCGTCCTCCACTGCGCCGAAGTCGCCGGGCGCCGAGAGCCATGACCAATCCTTGGGGCGCAGATGTCCGGTGACGCCCGCCGGCGTGCCCTGCACGGCGACGCTGGCGAGCAGGTCACCCCCGGCGACCACTGGCAGCGACACCGGGTCGCTGATCGCACGTGCGCCCGCGGGCAGGAGGATCGATCGGCTGCCGCCGAAGGTGAGCGGAAGGTTCGTCCCCGGCCGCACGGCGGCGTCCGTCGCACGCAGGCCGAGATGCAGCGAGCGGATCGCGAGGGGCTCTGTACCGAAGCTGTTGCTGATCCGCAGCCGTACCGTCGGCGCGCCGGCCGTCGCGCGCAATGCGAGCCGCACCGTCTGCCCGTAAATCGCATAGTCGAGCCGGTCGGTCGCGGTCGCCCAAAGCGTGAAGGGTGCCGGTCCGGAGCGCGGCGAGACCCGCGCCGCGGCTGCA
>DATLJJ010000392.1:0-1800 GCA_035538975.1 Sphingomonas sp.
CGCGCAGCGCCTGGAACAGCGCGGCGGCCTTGACCTGGCACTCGCGGTCTTCCGCGGCCGGATCTGAATCGAAGAGGCAGGTGGCGCCGACACGCACTTCGGCGAGGCCATCCTTCATGCGGATGGTGCGGATGGTGAGGCCGGTGTTGATGCTGCCGTCGAAATTGACGGCGCCGATCGCCCCCGCATACCACCGCCGCGGCGAGCGCTCGTGATCCTCGACAAATTGCATCGCCCAGAGCTTCGGCGCGCCTGTCACGGTCACCGCCCAGGCATGGGTGAGGAAGGCATCGAGCGCGTCGAAGCCGGGGCGCAGCATGCCCTCGACGTGATCGACGGTGTGGAAGAGCTTCGAGTAGGTCTCGATCTGCCGCCGTGCCAGCACCTTGATGGTGCCGGGCACGCAGACGCGTGCCTTGTCGTTGCGGTCAACGTCGGTGCACATGTTGAGCTCGAACTCGTCCTTCTCCGAGTTGAGGAGCTGGCGGATCTGTTCGGCGTCGCCGATCGCATCGCTGCCGCGCGCAATCGTGCCCGAGATCGGGCAGGTCTCGACCCGGCGACCGTCCGAGCGCACGAACATCTCCGGCGAGGCCGAGACGAGAAATTCGCCCTCGCCGAGATTCATCAGAGCGCCATAGGGCGAGGGGTTGATGACGCAGAGCCGCTGGAAGACTTCTGCCGGTGAGCGGTCGCAGGGCTCGGCAAAGAGCTGTCCAGGCACCGCTTCGAACAGATCGCCGCGGGCGAAGGCCGCGCGCGCAGTCTCGACCGTGGCCTGGTATTCGCCGGGGCCGTGATCGGCAAAGCCCTGACGCGGCGTCTTCAGGTACGGGCTGTCCGCGGTCTCGCGCGGCAGCCCTTGGGTGGACCTGTCCTTCCAGGCGAAATCGTAAGCGAGTACAACGCCGCGGCCGGTGGCGCGGTCATAGGCCAGCAGGCGGTCGGGGACGTAGAGCACGATGTCGCGCTGGTCGGCCTCGCGCGGGCGTTTCTGCACGAGATCCTCGATCTGGAAGACGAGGTCGTAGGCGAAGGCGCCGAACAGGCCGAGCAGCGCGTCGTCGTTGGCGGAGAAGGCCGCGATGATGTCGCGCACCAGAGACATCACGCTGGCGCGCCGCGTGCGCTGGTCCTCCTCGACCGGGGCGTCGCCGCGGATGATGTGGCCGGCAAGGCGCGTGGCCGTCTTCTCGGAGATCACCACGCAGGGCTCGCGCAGCACATCGGCGAGGAAGGCGATCAGCACCTGCCCGCGCTCGTTCAGCGCTTCCAGCTTGAAGTCGAAGCCGACGGTTTCCAGCTTGAGCGGCGGGTCGGAGAAACCGAGGTCGAAGCTTTCGTACCGGCCGGGTACGGTCGTTCCCGAGGACAACACCACGCCGCGGCGGCGGTCGAGCAGGCTCACGAGATCGTCGAGCCGGTTGGCGCCCCCGGTGAACTGCTCGGCCACGCGCGTGATCGCGAGGCCCGCGCGCGTCACGTAGTCGCTTCTGGGCGGGAGGGCAAAGACGGTCCTGTTCATGTCGTCCTCTTACGAAACTTGCCGAGGGAACGCCACACAGGACAAACGATCAGGCCGCCGCGCTGTGCTGGCGACCTCAGTCGATTTGGGAAAGGAAAATCGCACCGGCCACCTCGTCAGGAGGTGCGCCACCAACGACGGACTGGGCGGACGGCGGTGCTCATGAGGCGGATACTCACCATGGCGCGGGGGCGGCGTCAAGGGTAAGCAAGGCGGTAGCCCGAATGGAGCGAGGCGCAATCAGTGATGCGCAGCGACGGGACAATCCCGGATTC
>DATLJJ010000393.1:0-2654 GCA_035538975.1 Sphingomonas sp.
CAACGCCCATCCGCACATCGTCGGCGACGTGTCGATCGTCCACAATGGCATCATCGAGAACTTCAAGCCGCTGCGCGACGAACTGCTCGCCGAGGGCCGCACCTTCCTCAGCCAGACCGACACCGAAGTGGTCGCCCATCTCGTTGCGCGCGAGCTCGAGCGCGGCAAGAGCCCGCGTGATGCCGTCGCCGCGGTGCTGCCGCAGCTCCAGGGCGCTTTCGCGGTGGCCTTCCTCTTCCGCAACCAGCCCGACATGCTGATCTGCGGCCGCCTCGGAGCGCCGCTGACGGTCGGCTATGGCGAAGGCGAGAACTACCTCGGCTCCGACGCCCATGCCCTGGCCTCCCTGACCCAGCGCATCGCCTACCTCGAGGAAGGCGACTGGGCAGTTGTCACACGCGCGAAGATCGAAATCTTCGACCGCGCCAACAATCCCGTCGAGCGGCCGGTCGTCCATTCGGGCGCCTCCGCCGCACTGATCGACAAGGGCAACCACCGCCACTTCATGCAGAAGGAAATCTACGAGCAGCCCGTGGTGGTCGCCCAGACGCTCCAGTCCTATGTCCGCCCCGTCGAGCAGAAGGTCGCGCTGCCCGACATGGACTTCGATCTGAGCAAGATCGAACGCGTCGCGATCGTCGCCTGCGGCACTGCCAGCTATGTGGGCATGATCGGCAAATACTGGATCGAGCGCTTCGCCCGCCTGCCGGTTGAAGTCGATGTCGCCTCGGAGTTCCGCTACCGCGACCCCGTCCTGCTGCCCAACACGCTTGGCGTGGTCGTCAGCCAGTCGGGCGAAACCGCGGACACGCTCGCGGCGCTGCGCCACATGAAGGCCAACGGGGTCACCACCGCGGGCATCATCAACGTGCCGACCAGCTCGATGGCCCGCGAAGTCGACCTGCTGCTCTCCACCCACGCCGGTCCGGAAATCGGCGTCGCCTCGACCAAGGCCTTCACCTGCCAGCTCGCAGTCATGGCGGCGCTCGCCGTCAACCTGGCGCGTGCCAGCGGACGGCTCAGCGAGGAAGAGGAACGCACGATCGTCCGGCACCTGATCGAGGCGCCTGCCGGCATCAATGCAGCGCTTGCGCACGACGCCGAGATCGAAGCGATGGCGCACACCATCGCGGCTGCGCGCGACGTGCTCTATCTCGGCCGCGGTCCCGATTATCCGCTGGCGCTCGAAGGCGCGCTCAAGCTCAAGGAGATCAGCTACATCCACGCCGAAGGCTATGCCTCGGGGGAGATGAAGCACGGGCCGATCGCATTGATCGACGACAGCGTGCCCCTGATCGTGCTGGCCCCCTCGGGCCCGCTGTTCGACAAGACCGTCTCGAACATGCAGGAGGCCAAGGCCCGCGGTGCAC
This sequence comes from Sphingomonas sp., assembly GCA_035538975.1. GTDB lineage: Bacteria > Pseudomonadota > Alphaproteobacteria > Sphingomonadales > Sphingomonadaceae > Sphingomonas. The sequence goes on from DATLJJ010000393.1 coordinate 1,371, forward strand.
GCGTGGTGCTGATCTCGGACGCAGAGGGGCTCGCGCAGGCGGGCGAGGATGCGATCGCGACGATCGAGATGCCCAGTGTCCATCCGCTGATCGCGCCGCTGGTCTATGCGGTGCCGGTGCAGCTGCTCGCCTATCACGTCGCGGTGGCGAAGGGGACCGACGTCGATCAGCCGCGCAACCTGGCCAAATCGGTGACCGTGGAATAGGGGCGCGGCCCCTCGATAGAAATTCTACCTGGCGTCGACAGGCGCCGATGCGGAAAGCGCGCGCTCCGTGCCGCTCCCGGGAGTATCATGAGTTTCAGGGTTTTCAGCCCGCTGCTGGCGGGTGCGCGTTTCAGTGACCGGATCGTCGCGTGCATCGGCGCGACCATCTGCCTCGCCCTGACGATCGTCGTCTGCTCGCAATTTCCGATGGCGTTGTACAATCTGCCGATCATCGTAGCACCGCTCGGCGCGTCCGCGGTGCTGGTGTTCGCGGTGCCGTCGAGCCCGCTCGCACAGCCTTGGTCGGTGGTCGGCGGCAACACCATTTCGGCGCTCGTCGGCGTGCTGGCTTTCCAGTATGTCCCCGATCACACGGTGGCTGCCGGTGTGGCGGTCGGCGGAGCGATTCTGGCGATGTCGCTTTGCCGCTGTCTTCACCCGCCGGGCGGTGCGGCGGCGCTGACCGCGGTGATCGGCGCACAGGACATCCACATGGCCGGGCTGACCTTCGCCTTCGCACCCGTCGCGCTCAATTCCATCGCGCTGGTGTCGCTGGGGATGTTCTTCCACCGCGTATCGGGTCACAGCTATCCGCACGTCGCCGCGCCGGCGGGCCCGCCGCTGCAGGCGTCGGGGCTCCACCTCGAGGATATCGACCGCGCGCTGGCCGAACTGCCCGACAGCTTCGACATCAGCCGCGAAGATCTCGACCTGCTGCTGTCGCGCGCGGAGATCCATGCGCTCGAGCGCCGGGCGGCCGGTCAGGAGAAGGTCGTGCCCTTGCGAAGGGCTGCTGGAGGAAGGCGCTGATCGCGCTCGCCGGCGCCGGCCTCGCGTGGTCGCAAACGGTCAGGCGACCAAACGGAACTGGGTGGCGGCGATGGCGGCCTGGGTGCGGTTGCGGACGTTGAGCTTGCGCATGACTGCGGTCATGTGAACCTTCACCGTCGCTTCGGCGATGCCGAGTTCATGCGCGATCTGCTTGTTCAGCAGCCCCGAATGTACGCAACGCAGGACCTGCATCTGCGTGGGCGTGAGCTGAGGCACTGACCCGTTTGGTTCGGCGGCGCTGCGCTCG
>DATLJJ010000394.1:0-4104 GCA_035538975.1 Sphingomonas sp.
CGCAATTGGCCGTGAGCGCGACGACGTCGAACGCTTCCGCGTTGCGCTCGATCAGGTCGAGCGTCGAGCTGCCGACCGATCCGGTCGCGCCCAGGATGGTGACGCGCTTCATCGCGCCAACGCCAGTGCCAGCAGCGCAGCCACCGGCGCCACCGCGACGAGCCCATCGAGCCGGTCGAGCACGCCGCCGTGGCCGGGAAGCAGATTGCCCGAATCCTTCACGCCCGCGACGCGCTTCAGATGGCTCTCGAACAGATCGCCGCCCTGCGCGATCGCCGCCAGCAGCGGCGTCGCGAGCGCGAGCGGCAGCGCGAGGCCAAAGGGCACCAGCAGCGCCGCGAACACGCCCGCCGCGATCACCCCGCCCAGGAAGCCCGCCCAGGTCTTGTTCGGGCTGATCGCCGGCGCCAGCTTGGGGCCGCCGATCGCGCGCCCGGCGAAATAGGCGCCCGTGTCGCACGCCCAGACCAGCGCCATGGCCCAGACGGTGGTGAGCAGCCCGAACTGCTCGCGCAGCAGCACCAGCGCGAGCACCGGAAGCCCGATGTAGAGCGCGCCGCCGGCAAGCTGCGGCCTGCGTGTCGCCGCACCGATGAAGAAGGCTGCGCCGATCGTCAGTCCCAGTGCGAGGAAGCCCGGTCCCGCGGCCAGACCGGGCGCCAGGATCGCCAGCGGCACGCACAGCGCATATTGGGCGAGCCGCTTGTGCCCCTCCGGCGCATGCGCGAGGTTGGCCCATTCGCCCATCATCAGCAGCCCGGCGACGACCACCAGCAGCCAGAAGCCGAGCCCGCCGGCCCATAGAGCCGCCAGTGCGAGCCCGATCAGTGCCACGCCCACCACCACGCGGGTGGCGAGTTCAGATCCACGCTGGGTCACAGGCCTCCGAAACGCCGTTCGCGCCGCCCGAACTGCCCGATTGCCGCTGCGAGCGCCTTTTCGTCGAAGTCGGGCCACAGCATGTCCACGAACATCAGCTCGGCATAGGCGGCCTGCCACAGCAGGAAGTTGGAGAGCCTCTGCTCGCCCGAGGTGCGGATCAGCAGGTCGAGCGGAGGAAGGTCCGCGGTCTCGAGCGTGCTCTCGAAGCGTGTTGCATCGATGTCCTCGGGCGCGAGCTTGCCCTCGCGCACGTCGCTCGCCAGCCGCTGCGCCGCGGCCACGATCTCCGCCTGCGAGCCATAGTTGAGCGCGATCACCAGCGTCGGCCCCGGATTGTCCGCGGTGCGCGCCATCGCCGCGTCGATCATCGCCGACAGGTCGGGCGCCAGGCTGCGCCAGTCGCCGATCACCCGCAGCCTCACGCCCTCGGAGACCAGCTCGTCGAGTTCGCTCGCGAGGAAGTGGCGCAGCAGCCCCATCAGGTCGCGCACTTCTTCCTGCGGCCGCCGCCAGTTCTCTGACGAGAAGGCGTAGAGCGTGAGGACTTCGATGCCCAGCTTGCGGGCCGCACGGCTCACGCGGCGCACGGCCTCGACGCCCTGACGGTGCCCCGCGACGCGCGGCAGGAAGCGCTTCTTCGCCCAGCGCCCGTTGCCGTCCATGATGATCGCGACATGGCGCGGGAGCGGCGGCTCCGAACCCGAGGCCGGAACGGCATTAGCGACCACGGCGCGCCCCCTCAGCACCAAAGGACGAAAGAAGGCACGCCGGGTCCGTCACTTGCCCAGGATTTCCTTTTCCTTGGACGCCGCCGCGGCGTCGATGTCGGCGATCGTGCTGTCGGTCAGCTTCTGCACCTCGGTCTCGTGGCGCTTGCGCTCGTCCTCGCCGAACACGCCCTTCTTCTCGTCGGTCTTCAGGCTGTCCATGCCGTCGCGCCGCACGTTGCGCGCTGCGATGCGCGCCTTCTCGGCATATTGGTTGGCGAGCTTGGCGAGCTCCTTGCGGCGCTCTTCGGTCAGGTCCGGGATCGGCAAGCGCAGCGTCTGGCCGTCGACGATCGGGTTGAGCCCGAGCCCCGCCGAGCGGATCGCCTTGTCGACCGGGCCGACGTTCGTCTTGTCCCACACCTGCACCGACAGCAGCCGGGGCTCGGGCGCGGAGACGGTCGCCACCTGATTGAGGGGCATGTGTGCGCCGTAAACCTCGACCGTCACCGGATCGAGCAGCGTCACCGACGCGCGGCCCGTGCGCAGGCCTGCCAGGTCGTGCTTCAGCGCCTCGACTGCGCCGGCCATGCGGCGCTCGAGGTCTGCCTTGTCGTAAGCGGCCATTTTACGGCTCTCCTCTTATGCGGATATTGTTTCGTTCTGAACGATCGTCGAAGTCCCCTCCCCGCGCAGCACGGCGGCGAGATTGCCTTCCTCGCGGATGTTGAACACCACGATCGGAATGTCGTTATCGCGACAGAGCGCCACGGCGGACGCATCCATCACCTTCAGATTGTCTGCAAGGACGCGGTCGTAGCTCAATGATTCATAACGCTTTGCGCTCGCAACCTTCTTCGGGTCCGCATCATAGACGCCGTCGACCGACGTGCCCTTGAACAGCGCGTCGCAGTTCATCTCGGCAGCGCGCAGCGCGGCGGTGGTGTCGGTGGTGAAGAACGGCAGGCCCGTGCCCGCGGCGAAGATCACGACGCGGCCCTTTTCCATGTGGCGCTCGGCGCGACGGCGGATGAAGGGCTCGCACACCGACTGCATCGGGATCGCCGACTGGACGCGCGTGTCGACGCCCACCTTCTCGAGCGCATTCTGCATCGCAAGCGCGTTCATCACGGTCGCAAGCATGCCCATATAGTCCGCCGAGGCGCGGTCGAAGCCCTGCGCCGCGCCCGCGAGCCCGCGGAAGATGTTGCCCCCGCCCACGACCATGCAGACCTGCAGCCCCGTGTCGGTCGCTTCCTTCACTTCGTCGGCAACGCGCGCGCAGGTCGCGGGATCGATACCGAACTGCCCCTGACCCATCAGGACTTCTCCCGAGAGCTTGAGCAGGATGCGTTTGAAGCGTGGTACTGTCATGGAAGCCTTGAATCGGGGGAGTGGAGCGGCGCGGACCTTAGAGGGGTGGTGTCACAGGGACAAGCGCGCAGCACCGGATTATCGACACCGCATTTGCCATTGCCTTGCCTCGCTGCATGCATGAGGCTTTGCGGCATGGCTCGGCACGCGCATGAGCGGCATGAGCAAGTCCTGAGGTTTTGCTGAAGAATGGCCCCCGGCAGCTTCCGTTTCGACCGTTTTCTGCTCGACACGCGCGACCGCCAGCTTCGGCGCGACGACGTGCCGGTCGAGCTGAATGCGCGCTATCTCGACGCGCTCGCATTGCTGGTGCGCGAACATGGCCGCCTCGTCTCGAAGGACCGCTTCATGGAAGAGGTTTGGCGCGGCATTCCCGTCACCGACGAGGCGCTCACCCAGTGCATCCGCACGCTCCGCCGCCAGCTCGGCGACGACGCGACGCGCGCGCGCTTCATCGAGACGGTGCCCAAGCACGGTTATCGCTTCATCGCCCCGGTGAACGTCGATCCCGAAGATAGCGCGCCCCTCCCCTCTCTTCGGCCCGCACGCGACTGGCGCCAGATGCTGCTGCTCGGCAGCACAGGCACCGCGGGCGCCGGCGTCGCCGGTCTGCTCGGCGGGCTGTTCTACGGCTTCACCGGCGCGTCGCAGCCGCTCGAGCCGGGCATCGGCGCCGCCTCGGTGCTCCTCGTGCTGCTGTGTGCGACGCTGTTCGTCGCGCTGCTCGGCGGCGCAGGCGTGAGCTTCGGAATCGCCGCCGCGGCGGCGGCCTCACCCGACCCGCGCTGGCGTATCCTCGGCGGTGCGATCGGCGGACTGGTCGTGGGCGCCGTCGTCAAGCTGCTTGGGCTCGATGCGTTCAACCTGCTCCTCGGCCAGACGCCGGGCGACATCACCGGAGCACCCGAAGGCGCGCTGCTTGGTGGCGCGGTGGGCCTGGGCGCCTGGCTGGCGAGCCGCGACACCACGCCACCGACGCTGAGGCGCGGTGCCGGTGTCGCAGCGCTGGCAGGGGCCGCAGCCGGTATCCTCATCCCGCTGCTCGGCGGACGGATGATGGGCGGCAGCCTCGACTTGCTCGCGCGCCATTTCCCCGGCTCGCGCCTGCGCCTCGATCCGATCGGACGGCTGTTCGGCGAGG
>DATLJJ010000395.1:0-1707 GCA_035538975.1 Sphingomonas sp.
GGGAAGCGCAGGACATGAAGCCGCGTCCCTATGCCTCGGGCAGCTGGGGCCCCTCCGCGTCGATCGCGCTCACCGAACGCGACGGCGTGACGTGGAACGAATAGCCGCCAAGGCCAATATCCCTTTTGAGAACCCACCAGAGCAGGAGCGACAATGACCACTGAGATCGAATGGTGGGACTATGACGACGCCAACGAGATGGCCGAGGCCGTCGCCGGCGACGTCCAGTTCATCATCGAAAGCGCAATCGACGCGCGCGGCGCCGCCGTGATCGCGCTCGCCGGCGGCAAGACTCCGCTGCCGATCTACGAGAAGCTGGCCAAGGCCAAGCTCGACTGGAAGCGCGTGACGATCGTTCCGGGCGACGACCGCATCGTGCCGCTGGGCGACCCGCTCTCGAACGTAACGGCGATCGGCAAGGTCTTCATCCCCAAGGGCGCACGCGTGATCCCGCTCGTGAGCGACAAGGCGCCCGACTACAAGGCCGCGGGCCGCTCGGCCGATGCGCTGCTCCAGGACGTGCACTGGCCGCTCGACCTCTGCCTGCTCGGCGTTGGGAGCGACGGGCATTGCGCGTCGATCTTCCCGGGTCCTGACTATGACGAAGCGCTCAACGGCCCGCGCGAACGCCGGGCGCTGGGCGTGATGCCCGATCCGCTGCCGCCCGAAGCGCCCGTCGCCCGCGTCACGCTCAGCCGCGCCGCCATCGTCTCCGCCCGCGCGTTGATGATCGCAGTGACGGGCCAGCAGAAGCGCGACGTGCTGGAGGCTGCGATCGAGCAGGGAGCCTCTTCCAACTATCCGGTCGGCCGCGTCCTCGCCGACGTCGAACTGCCCGTGGATATCCACTGGGCGGCGTGACGTCCTGGCTGTTCCCCGGCAAAGGCCAGGGCCCAGCCGCAATGTCGTTCGAGAGGTTCGGGCGCCTCGCTACCCAGCCCGATACTGGGCCCCCGGTCTTCGCCGGGGTGCAGCTAGTTCAAGCGGAATAGGCACATGACCCAGCTTCACTCCGAAATCGCTGCCGTTACCGATCGTGTCATCGAGCGGTCGAAAGCCAAGCGCGCCGCGTATCTGGACCTGATCCGCCGCGAGCGGGAATCGGGCGCAGACCGGCCCAAGCTTGGCTGTGCGAACCTGGCGCACGCTTATGCCGGTACCGATGAGCAGCGCGACCTGATGAAGCCGGCCAACCGGATGAACATCGGGATCGTCACGTCGTACAACGACATGCTCTCCGCGCACGCCACCTATTATCGCTACCCCGAGCAGATGAAGGTCTGGGCGCTCGAAGCCGGCGCCACCGCGCAGGTGGCGGGCGGCGTGCCGGCGATGTGCGACGGCGTGACGCAGGGCTATTCGGGGATGGAGCTCTCGCTCTTCAGCCGCGACACGATCGCGCTGGGAACCGCGGTCGCGCTCTCGCACCGCGTGTTCGAGGGCGCGGCGCTGCTCGGCATCTGCGACAAGATCGTGCCGGGGCTGCTGATGGGGGCGCTGCGCTTCGGTCACCTGCCGATGGTGCTGATCCCGGGCGGTCCGATGCGCTCGGGCCTCGCCAACAAGGACAAGGCAGCGGTGCGCGAGGCCTATGCCGAGGGCAAGGTCGGCCGCGACGAGCTGCTCGAGGCGGAGATCGCCGCCTATCATAGCAAGGGCACCTGCACCTTCTACGGCACCGCCAACTCCAACCAGATGATGATGGAG
>DATLJJ010000396.1:0-2129 GCA_035538975.1 Sphingomonas sp.
TGGCGTGCCGGAAGCGCTGGTGCACCGCGTGATCATGCGCGAGAGCCGCTACCAGCCCCACCTCGTCGGCCGTGGCGGCACCATCGGGCTGATGCAGATCAAGCTCGCGACCGCCCGCGGCGTCGGCTACACCGGCGATGCCGCCGGCCTGCGCGATCCCAACACCAACCTCACCTATGCGGTGAAGTACCTCGCCGGCGCCTATCGCGCCGCCAATGGCGACCACGCCCGAGCCGTGCGCTATTTCGCGGGCGGCTATTACTACGCTGCAAAGCGCCAGCGTCAGCAGTCCGTGCAGCTCGCCGGCATGGGCGAAGGCAATTTTGGCCAGCCCTGGCTCGAGCCGAACGGCAATCCGCAGCCGATGTTCGGCACGGCGCCGCCTCGCAAGCTGGCTCAGCGCGTCCGCAACGCGCGGGCGCAGGTTCCGCACTAACCACCGTCATTCCGGGGCGATGCGAAGCATCGAACCCCGGTGCGCAATTGCGCACCCGAGAATCTCGAGATTCCGGGCCCGGTCCTGCGGACCGCCCCGGAATGACTCGTCCGCGGCAACACGCGTTGACACCGCCCGCCACTGGCATACATTAGACCCGTTCCGAGGGGTGCTCCGAGGAGGAGCTGAGATACCGCTAAATGGGCAATCCGCCAACACCGGCTGCCCAAGACCGCGGTGACCCTTTGAACCTGATCCGGGTCATGCCGGCGAAGGGACAGGGATGTTGCAGACCACCAAGCGACCGGATTCCCCGGTATCCATCATCGGCGCAGGCATTGCAGGCGCATGGCAGGCGCTGCTGTTCGCGCAGGCCGGCCACGCCGTCACCTTGCACGAGCGCGGCGACGAGGCGATGACGGATGCCACCAGCCATTGGGCCGGCGGCATGCTGGCGCCCTATTGCGAGGCCGAGGTCGCAGAACCCATCATCAGCCGCCTGGGCTTGCGCTCGCTCGATCTATGGCGGCGCGAGCTGCCCGACACGCCCTTCAACGGCTCGCTCGTCGTCGCTCATCCGCGCGAGCGCAACGACTTCGAGCGCTTCGCGCGCATGACCGAGGACCACCGCCGGCTCGATGCCGCGGGCCTCGCCGAGCTCGAGCCCTCGCTGGAGGGCCGCTTCCGCGACGCGCTGTTCTTCCCGGCCGAGGGCCATGTCGAGCCGCGCCGCGTGCTGCCGAAGCTGCACGCGCGCATCCGCGCCGCCGGCGGCACCATCAAGTTCTGCAGCGACGTCACCGCAAGCGATCTCGCCAACTCGGATCCCGAGGGCATCGTGATCGACTGCCGCGGCCTCGGTGCCCGCGACGAGCACAGCGAGCTTCGCGGCGTCAAGGGCGAGATGATCCTGATCGAGACCGACGAGGTGCAGCTTGCGCGTCCGGTGCGGCTGATCCATCCGCGCTGGCCGCTCTACGTGATCCCGCGCGAGGCCGGCCTGTTCATGCTGGGCGCGACCTCGATCGAAGCGGAAGACACTGGCGTGAGCGTGCGCTCGGCGCTGGAGCTCCTGGGCGCGGCCTACACCGTGCATCCGGCCTTCGGCGAGGCCCGCATCGTCGAATTCGGCTCGGGCCTGCGCCCCGCTTATCCCGACAATTTGCCGCGCATCGGCATCCGCGGCGGCAGGATCAGCGTCAACGGTCTCTACCGCCACGGCTTCCTGATCGCGCCCGCGCTCGCCGAGCTGACCCTCGCCTATGTCGAGCGCGGCCAGATCGACAACGAGGTGATGCAATGCGCGTGATCGTCAACGGCGAGCAGCGCGAGGTGAACGCGGCCAGCGTCGACGCGCTGCTCACCGAGCTCGACTACGAGGGCACCCATTTCGCCATCGCGCTGAACTACGATGTCGTGCCGAAAAGCCGCTGGGCCGAAACGCGGCTGAAGGCCGGCGACGAGATCGAGATCATCACGCCGCGGCAGGGAGGGTGAGCGGGATGGCGCACTCTCTTCGCGGCGACGGCTCTTTTTGGCCCGTCATTCCGGGGCACGCGAAGCGTGACCCCGGAATCTCGCGCCACAACTTCGAGATTCCGGATCGGCCCGCGTACCGCGGCCCGTCCGGAATGACGGGGACTTCAACATGGTGACCTTCTACGGCAAGACCTTCGCCTCGCGCCTCCTGATC
>DATLJJ010000397.1:0-2578 GCA_035538975.1 Sphingomonas sp.
AGCTTGCCGCCGCGAGCGTGCGCCTTTGCCATCGCGCGCAGCGTGCCGGGCACGCCCACGCTGCGTCCGCCCGGAATCGCCTCGCGGGTGGTCAGCGGCTTGCCGTCGGGGCCGAAGAACCAGCGCGCGTCGGCCGCCATCGGCGCAGCCTCGCGCCCGTCCACCGTGGTGGTGCGCTTCGCCTTGGCGTCATATTGGACGAAGAAGGCGCCGCCGCCGATGCCTGCGCTCTGCGGCTCGACCACGTTGAGCGCCAGCATGGTCGCGATCGCCGCGTCGGTGGCGGTGCCACCCTTGCGGAGGATCTCTACCCCTGCCGCCGCGGCGCGCGGATCGGCGGCACTCACGATTCCTTGGGCCAGCGCAGCGTGAGGAAGCAGCAGCGCAACGAGCAGGACGATCAATTTCTTCATCGCCTTAGCCGTAGCGGGCTTTGGCGCGGCGGCAAAGCCGCTAGATCAGCGCGCCGCCAGCCCCTTCAGCATCTCGCGTACCAATCCGGGCCCGTGATAGACGAGCGCACTATAGATCTGAACCAGCACCGCGCCCGCATCGAGCCGGCGCCTTGCCTCGTCGGCGCTGTCGATCCCCCCGGCCGAGATCAGCGGCAGCGTACCCCCGCTCGCCTCGCGCGCCTCGATCAGCTTGGCGCGTGCGAGCTCGCGCAAGGGGGCGCCCGAAAGCCCGCCGGTCTCGCCTGCCTGGGGCGAGCGCAGCGTCGCCGGGCGCGAGATGGTGGTGTTGGAGACGATCAGCGCGTCGATCCGGTTGTCGATGGCGGCCCGCACTGCGCCCTCCAGGCCAGCGCGATCGAGGTCGGGCGCGATCTTCAGGAACAGCGGCGTGCTGCCGCGCGCCGCGTCGCAGGCCGCCAGCAGCTCGTCGAGCGCCGGACGCGACTGGAGGTCGCGCAGCCCCGGCGTGTTGGGCGAGCTGACGTTGATGGTGATATAGTCCGCGTGCGCCGCCGCCTTGCCGACGCCCAGCGCATAATCGGCGACTCGATCGGTGGAATCCTTATTCGCCCCAACGTTGATGCCGAGCACCCCGGCCCGCTTCTTCAGCCGCGCGACTCGAGCGAGTGCGGCGTCGATGCCGTGGTTGTTGAACGCCATCCGGTTGATGACCGCCTCGTCCTCGGCGAGCCGGAACAGCCTGGGGCGGGGATTGCCGGGCTGCGGACGCGGTGTGAGCGTACCCACCTCGACTGCACCGAAGCCGAGGCCGAACAGTCCGGCGATCGCCTCGGCATCCTTGTCCAGCCCGGCCGCGAGACCGACCGGATTGGGGAAATCGATTCCCGCGAGCCGTACGCCAGCCGATCGGGGCGACTCGCCAAAGGGCGCGCCCGCGGCTCCCCAGAGGGAAAGCGCCTTTATCGCGGCGCGGTGGGCGGTCTCGGCGTCGAGGGCGAACAGTGCGGAGCGGAGTGGATAGGCCATCAAACGGGCCCTTTGCATTTCGTTCGCCGCGATGTCGAATCCGTCCAATACTTGGGAATGGCGTGCGGCTAGAGAGGTTCTGCGACCCGAGGGGTTCCACTTAACGGGGGGAACCCTTTCCACTTTGGCCCGGCCGAGAAATCGGCCGGGCCATCTTTTATCTCACCGCTTTAGCAGATATAGGCCCGGGCCTAAGGGGCGCTGAGTGGGGAGCTCAGAAGACAATGAGGGGCGCAACCCCCAAAAGGCAGCAAGGCGAGCTCTGGCACTTCGAAGCGCCGGGCTTCCCTTCGATTGAACTCAAACGCGCGACCGGGCGGCTGCTGCCGCACGTCGATTCCTATTATCTGTTCCGCAGCGACCAGCCCGAGTTCACGGGCATGGAGCGGATAGACATCGGCCAGATCCGCTTCATGACCAGGGGCGAGGGGGACATGATCTTCCCCGACGGTCATGTCGAGAAGCTCAGGCCGATCATGGTCGCCGGACCGGGCACCGCTGCCGCAACCTATCGGCTGCGCGGGCCCGTGGAGGTCTTCGGGGTCGTGCTGCGCGCGATGGGCTGGAAGGCGCTGATCGGCCTGCCCGCGCACAAGTTCACCGATCACATCATCGACGGCAGCAAGCTGTTCTGCGAGCGCGCGCCCGAACTGCTCGAGCGGATGCACGGCATGACCACGCTCGACGAGATGATCTCGGGAATCGCGCCGCTGCTGATCATGCGCCAGGAGGAAGTGAAGCCGGTTCCCGAGCCGCACTATCCCTTCCTGCTCGCGGTGCGCGAATGGGCGGCGAGCGAGGATCCGAGCATCGACACGCTCTATGCGCGCATCCAGGAGACCAGCGGCCTCGGCGAGCGCCAGGTGCAGCGGCTCTGCCTCGAATATTTCGGCGGTCCGCCCACCAAGCTCAAGCGCAAGTTCCGGGCGACGCGCGCGGCGATGCAGCTCTATCGCGGCGTGCCGCTCGACGACGTGCTCATGCCTTTCGCGGATCAGTCGCACATGATCAACGAGGTCAAGCACTTCACCGGCCACACGCCGACCACGCTCAGGAACAGCAACGACACCACGCTGGCGATGACGCTCGACAACGAGAATTTCCACTTGCTGCCCGGCGTGATCCCGGAGCCGGTT
>DATLJJ010000398.1:0-10148 GCA_035538975.1 Sphingomonas sp.
CCGCACATGCAGCGGCTCACCTGGGACGGGATCGCGCTTCACGGCGGGCACATCCCCGGCCGCCCCGCCTCGCACGGCTGCGTGCGGCTTCCGACCAAATTCGCGAGGCAGCTGTTCGACCTCACGCAGATCGGCGGCAAGGTGACGATCGTCTACGACCTGCTCGAAGCCGCCGAACCCTATGCCGCGGCGGTTCCCCAGATCACCGCTGACACCAACGGGCTGGGCGGTCAGGCCTATGACCGGCTTACCATGGGCGGCGATCCGCCCGCTGGGGAACCGACCGCCCGACCGGCGTCCTGGGTGGCAGGCGAAGCCAGGCCGTGACGGACTATATCCTCCCCTTGGCGGGGAGGATCAAAGCTTATCCCTCCCGCCGCGTATCGAAGCTGCGTCGCGCCGCCTCGATCCGTTCGAGATTCTCCTGCGCCCATATCCACACGCCGCAGAACGCCGCACCCAGGCTCATCCCGAGCTCGGTGAGGCGGTATTCCACACGCGGCGGGATCACCGGATGCACGGTGCGCAGCACCAGCCCGTCGCGCTCCATCTGGCGGAGCGTCTGGGTAAGCATATTCTGGCTGATGCCCGGCACCAGCTTGCCGATGCGCGTGAAGCGCAGCTCGCCGTGGTCGGCGAGCACTTCGAGGATCAGCATTGTCCATTTGTCGGCGACGCGGCCGATCACGTCGTTGACCAGCGCGTCGACGCGCGGATCGCTGTCGGGCCAGGGCTTGGGGGAGGGCGCGGTCATCTTACACTCTCCAAAAGGTAAGTATAAATCTTTCGGGTGCCTTCTTCCGATGCGATACTGTAGCGATACATGAGCAGCCATCAACCGCGGAACGGGAGACGGCACATGAAAACCAGCGGCAACACCATCCTCATCACCGGCGGCGGATCGGGCATCGGCGCGGCGCTCGCGCATCGCTTCCACGATCTGGGCAACAAGGTGATCATCGCCGGCCGGCGGCTCGACGCGCTCGAGGAGGCCGCAGCGGGGCGGGCGAACATCGCCGTGACGCAGCTCGACGTCGAAAGCGCCGCGGGCGTCGAGGATTTCGCCCGCCGCTTGCTGGCGGAGCACTCCGATCTCAACATACTGGTCAACAATGCCGGCATCATGCGCTTCGAGGAGCTCGATCGCCGCCGCGATCTCGCCGATGCCGAGGCGACGATCACCACCAACCTGCTCGGCCCTATCCGGCTCACCAATGCACTGATCGATCATCTGACCGTGCGATCGGATGCGGCGATCGTCAACGTCTCGTCGGGTCTCGCCTTCGTCCCGCTGGTGACCACGCCGACCTACAGCGCCACCAAGGCCGCGATCCACAGCTACACCGTCGCGCTGCGCGACGCGCTGAAGGGCAGGGTGGAAGTGATCGAGCTCGCCCCGCCCGCCGTCCAGACCGGCCTTACGCCCGGACAGGAAAGCCGCCCCGGCTATCTGCCGCTCGACGCGTTCATCGACGAAGTCATGGCACTGTTCGGCCAGCAGCCGACTCCGGCGGAGATACTGGTCGAGCGCGTTAAGTTCCTGCGCAACGCCGAGGCCGAGGGGCGCTTCGATGCCGCGCTGGCGCAGATCAACCAGTTCGCACAGGAGGCGCGGGAAGGGCAGGGGTGATCCAAATCCTCCCCCCTGACGGGGAGGATTGCGTAAAAAGAAAGGGCCGGATCAACCCGGCCCTTCCTAATTCAATTCGTGGCGTGGCTCAGCCGAACAGCTTGGCCCAGCCGCGCTTGGCGCGGTCCTTCCAGTAGCCGCGGTGGTAGGCGTCCGACGCCAGCAGCGGCATCACCGAGCCGGCTTCGGCGAAGACCATCTGCTCGATGCCGGTGTTCACCTTGCCCCACGACGCGGCTTCCTGCAGCGTCGAGGACGAGCAGGCGCCGTCGCGCACGTCGGCGACGGTGATCTGGACCGCATACTTGTGCACCGCGACGTCCTCGTGGCCGAGGATCTCGGCGCAGACGACGGTGTCCTGGATGAAGTTCTTCGGCACGCCCCCGCCGATCATCAGCAGACCGGTGGTGCCCGCCTCGATCTTGATCTGGGTGAGCTCGCGGAAGTCCGCGACCGCGTCGATCATCACGTACGGGCGGCCTTCCTTGGCCGCGTCGACCTGATGCTTGACCAGGCCGAAACCAGCCGACGAGTCCACGAACGCCGGGCAGAAGATCGGCACGTCATGCTCGTACGCGAGCTTGACCAGGCTGTTCTCCTTCTTGCCGTGCTCGACGAGATACTTGCCCATCTCGCGGATGAAAGCACGCGACGAATAGGCGCCCGGCTCGAGCGACTCCGCGATCTCGAAGATCGTGTGGTCGACGTGCTGGAGGTCTTCCTCGTCGATGTAGGTGTCGTAGATGCGATCGATGTAGAGCGAGCGCAGCGTGTCGTCGTCGGGGATCTCGAGCGCCTGATAGTGCTTGTGACCGAGGCCCTCGAAGAAATCCATGTCGACGATCGTGGCGCCGGTGGCGACGATGCCGTCGACCATGTTGTTGCGCACCAGCTCGGCATAGAGGTCCATGCAGCCGCCGGCCGAGGTCGAGCCGGCGATGACGAGGAAGATCGTGCAATCCTTGTCGGCCAGCATCTGGTTGTAGATGTTGGTCGCGCGGCCGAGGTCGCGGCTGGTGAAGCTCATGTCCGCCATCGCGTCGACGATCGGGCGCGCATCGAACTTGGTGATGTCGATGTGCTTCACCTGCTTCGACAGAAGCTCGGCCTTGCGGGTGTCGTTGATCGGCGGATTGGCCGCCGCGGTCTTGGTGAGGGTGTCGGTCATGGGAACTCCCATTCTTTCCAATGGCCGCCGTCATTCAAGGGGACGCGGAAACCCGTAAAGCTCCCCTCCCGGAGCCGGGAGGGGAGGAAGGCAACAAACGCTTTTGCCGTTACAGCTTGACGACGTTCGAAGGCAGCGCGCGTTCCGCGGCTTCGCCCAGATAGAGCGACGTCATCGGCTCGTCGTCGACGATCGCGGTCTCGGTCGCGCCGAAACCATTGAACGCCGTGCGCATCGCCGCGCCGTACGCGCCCAGCATGCCGATCTCGATATAGTCGCCGGCCTGCACGTCGGCCGGCAGCAGGAACGGGCCTGCCATATGGTCGAGATCGTCGCACGTCGGGCCGTAGAAGCTGAACTCGACGTCGCGGGCGTTCGAATCCGGCTCGCGCAGGAGACGGACGGGGAAGCGCCAGCCGATGTGCGCGGCGTCGAACAGCGCGCCGTACGCGCCGTCGTTGATGTAAAGCTCCGACCCGCGGCGCCGTTCGACGCGCACGATCAGCGAGCTGTACTCGGCGCACAACGCACGGCCCGGCTCCGCCCAGAGCTCGGCCGAATAGGAGATCGGCAGGCTCTCGAACGCGCGGTGGATCGTCGCGAAATAATGCTCGAGCGGCGGCGGCTCCATGCCCGGATACGACGAGGGGAACCCGCCTCCGACGTCGATCACGTCGACGGTGACGCCCGCCTCGACGATCGCCGAGCGCACGCGCTCCATCGCATTGGCATAAGCCTCGGGCGCCATCGCCTGCGAACCGACGTGGAAGCAGATCCCGAGAGCATCCGCCGCCTGGCGAGTCGCGATCAGCAGGTCCTTCGATTCACCCGGGCCCGCGCCGAACTTGGAAGCGAGGCTGAGCTTCGAATGATCCGAGGAGACGCGCAGCCGCACGCAGAGCGTCAGGTCCTCCGCTCCCTTGGTGGCGCGGACGATCTTCTCCAGCTCCTCGAGGGAATCGAGGCTGAACACGCGCACGCCATGCTCGAAATACGCCTCTTCGATCGCCTCCTCGGCCTTCACCGGGTGCATGAAGCACAGGGTGGCCTCCGGCAGCGTCTTCGCGACGAGGCGAACCTCGGCGATCGAGGCGACGTCGAAATGCGTGATCCCGCTGTCCCACAGGATCTGGAGCAGATCCGGCGAGGGATTGGCCTTCACGGCATACATCGAGCGGCCCGGGAACTTCTCCACGAAGAAGCGGGCGGCACGCGATGCGGCGTGCGGGCGGGTGAGCGTGACCGGGGCAACCGGTCGAAGGGCGGCAGCTAGCCCCAGCGCGCTATGGTGCTTGTGCAATTCAAGGGACCTCCAAATGCCTTGCGGCAAACATTGACGAAAAGCTGCCTTGCGGTTGGAAGTCCCATGGGGCAGCGGAAGGCGGCATTTAGGGACGCGGTCCCCCCATGTAAAGTGATTCGAGGCCCGGAAATGTACGGCGTGGTTAAACTGTGACGATTGTACGACAGCCGACCCGCGCCGGGGTGCGCGACGCGGCGGCGAAACTGGCCGCGATCCTGCCGCAAACCCCTCTGCTTACAGCAGAAATTCGCGGAATTCCGGTCTGCTTCAAGGCGGAATCGCTCCAGCCGATCGGCGCCTTCAAGATCCGTGGTGCGTGGCACCGGCTGACAGCGCTCGACGCGGCCGCGCGCGAAAAGGGCGTGGTCGCCTTCTCGTCGGGCAATCACGCGCAGGGAGTCGCCTGGGCGGCGAAGCGACTCGGCATCCCCGCCGTGATCGTGATGCCGGCCGACGCGCCCAGGGTGAAACTCGACGCAACCATGGCAATGGGCGCCGAGATCGTGAAGTACGACCGCGCGACCGAGAGCCGCGAGAAGATCGCCGCGCACCTCGCCCATGCCCGCGGTGCCGTACTTGTGCCGAGCTTCGACGATCCCTGGGTGATCGAGGGGCAGGGGAGCGCAGGCATCGAAGCGATGTCCCAGATGGTCGAGATGAAGCTGCCCGATCCTTCGCAGGTGCTGGTGCCTTGCGGCGGTGGCGGGCTGGCGGCTGGCATCACCCTCGCGCTTCCGGAAGCCGAGATTATTGTGGTCGAGCCCGATGGCTGGGACGATATGCGCCGCAGCCTCGACGCCGGATGGATCGAGCCGGTCGGCGACAATCCCCCCGCCACCGCCTGCGATGCGCTCCAGACCAAAGAGGTGTCGCCGCTGACCTTCGACGTGCTCAGCCGGCGCGGCGTGACCGGTGTGGCAGTGAGCGAGAAGGAAATCCGTGACGCGCAACGCTGGGCGGCGGCCAGGCTGCGGCTGGTGGTCGAGCCGGGCGGCGCGGTCGCGCTCGCGGCACTGCTCGCGGGCAAGGTCCAGCCGCGCCCGGGAACGCTCGTGATCCTGTCCGGCGGCAATGCCGACCCGGAAGCCTATGCAGCCGTGCTGGGATCGGACGGCTGATGCACGAGACACGCTTCGGCGGCTTCCTCGCACAGGCACTGAGCGTCGCTACGCGCGGGCTGGGCCTGTTCCTCTACGTCGTCGCTTTCGCGGTCTATCGCCGCGACCCGCGCGCGATCGCCATCCTCATCGGCGGCGCGGCGCTGCTCGTCCTTCTGACCCTGCTGGTGTCCTGAATGCCCGACCCGTCGCTCAATCCGCTGATGCTCAGCATCGCGGTCGTCGCCATGTTCGCGCTCGTCTGGGGCGGCGTGCGCACCTTGCGCACCGACCGGCAAAAGGGGGTGCTGATGCTAGTGTGTGCGCTGGTGATCCTCGGGAATCTGCTGATCTGGAGGGTGTGACAGCGAGGAGCCCGGATCTCACCCGCTCCTCCTCAATCCTCCCCGCCAGGGGGAGGTGGCGCCGAAGGCGACGGAGGGGGGAGGAAGCCAGAACGCCAACGTAGTGCTTCCGCCCGCGGCCGCCACCTCCCCTCCCCCGCGGAGGGGAGGGCGTCAGGCGCCCCTCAGCGGATCGGGCAGTTCGGATCCAGCCGCATGTCGAGATAGCGGTCCACCGATCCCATCATCTGGTCCATCTCGTGCTCGAAGAAGTGGTTCGCGCCGGGGATGGTGTCGTGGTGGATGGTGATGTGCTTCTGCGTGCGCAGCTTGTCGACCAGCTTCTGTGTCGCGGCCGGCGTCGCCACTTCGTCCGCCTCGCCCTGGATGATGATGCCCGAGGAGGGGCAGGGCGCGAGGAAGCTGAAGTCGTACATGTTCGCTGGCGGCGCGATCGAGATGAAGCCGCGGATCTCCGGGCGGCGCATCAGCAGCTGCATGCCGATCCACGCGCCGAAGCTGAAGCCCGCGATCCACGTCGTCTGCGCCTCGGGATGGAAGCTCTGCACCCAGTCGAGCGCGCTCGCGGCGTCCGAAAGCTCGCCGATGCCGTTGTCGAACGTGCCCTGGCTTTTGCCCACGCCGCGGAAATTGAAGCGCAGCGTCGCGAAGCCGCGGCGCTGGAAGGTCTTGTAGAGCTCCTGCACGATCCGGTTGTTCATCGTGCCGCCCGCGTTGGGGTGCGGGTGCAGGATCATCGCCACCGGTGCGCGCGGCTTGGGCGCGGGGGCGAAACGGCCTTCGAGACGCCCTTCCGGGCCGGGGAAGATGACTTCGGGCAAGGTTCTCTACCTGCTGATAGGATGCGCGCGGTGGAGCGCCGGGAGTTGCGCGCTATATAGGCACCGCCCGCTCTTGCGCAATTGGAACGAACTTGGCCGACCGTATCTATCTCGATCACGCCGCAACCACGAAGATGACGGAGGCCGCGATCGCCGCCGTCGAGCAGGGCATGCGCGGCTGGGCGAACCCCTCTTCGCCCCATGCCGAAGGGCGGGCGGCCCGGGCGGCGCTGGAGGATGCCCGCGCCCGCATCGCCGCCGCCTATGGCTGGGCGCACGAGCTGGTGCTGACCTCGGGGGCCAGCGAATCGCTCCACCTCGCGCTCGGCCGCTCGATGGCCGAACACCGGCTGATCACCGCGGTCGAGCATGATTCGGTGCTGCGCCACTCGGAAGGCGCATCGGTACTCCCCGTCGGCGCCGACGGCATACTCGATCTCGACGTGCTCGTCCGCGCGCTGGAGGGCAAGGGCCGCACCCTGCTCTGCGTCCAATGGGCCAACAGCGAGACCGGGGTGCGCCAGCCGCTCGCCGCGATCGCCGAAGTCGTCCACGCCGCGGGCGGCATCCTGCTCGTCGACGCCGCGCAGATGCCCGCGCGGGCCGACGATGCGGTGCTGCGCCATGCCGATCTCGTCGCCGTCTCGGCGCACAAGCGCGGCGGCCCCTCGGGAATCGGCGCGCTGCTGGTGCGGGACTTCGGGGTGCTGCTGCCGATGGGCGGGCAGGAGAAGGGCTATCGTGCCGGTACCGAGAATTTGCCCGGCGCGCTCGGCTATGCCGCCGCAGTGGAGGAGCCCGAAGACTTCGCGCGAACGGCCGCGCTCCGGGCCCGGCTGGAGGATGCGATCCGTTCGGCAGGCGGGGAGGTCGTCGGTGCCGCCAGCCCGCGCAGCCCGCTGATCGGCGCTTATCGCATGCCCGGAGTCACTTCCGCGGCGCAACTGATCCGCTTCGATCTTGCCGGCATCTCGGTCTCGGCGGGAAGCGCCTGCTCGTCGGGCAGCATGCGCCCCAGCCATGTGCTGACGGCGATGGGCTGGGGCGAGCCCGAGCTGCGCGAAGTCGTCCGCGTCAGCTTCGGCCGCACAACGACCGAGTCCGATGTCAATCGCTTCGTCGAATTGTGGCGCACCATCGCCGCCGAAGCGCGTACGAGGGCAGCATGATCTATCTCGACTATCAGGCCACGACCCCGATGGCACCCGAGGCATTCCAGGCGATGCTGCCCTGGCTCCAGGACAATTTCGCCAACCCGCATTCGGCCCACGCTGCGGGGCGCGCGGCCAAGGCCGCGGTCGAGGCGGCGCGCGATTCGGTCGCGGCGCTGATGCCTGCGGGCGGCACGCTCGCCTTCACCAGCGGCGCGACTGAAGCGCTCAACTGGGCGATCAAGGGCACCGAGGGCGACATCGTCACCATCGCCACTGAGCATGCCGCGGTGCTGGACACCGTCGAGGCAGAGGCCCGGCGCGGGCGCAAGGTGACCGTGCTCCCGGTCGGCAGCGACGGTCTGGTTGAATTCGCCGCGGCGCGCGAGGCGATCCGCCCCGGCGTCGGACTGGTCGCCGCGATGCTGGTCAACAACGAGATCGGCACGATCCAGCCGGTCGAGCAGCTGGCGCGCCTCGCGCGCGAAGCCGGCGCGCGCTTCCTGTGCGACGCGGTGCAGGGCTATGGCCGCGAGCTGATCCCGGACAATTGCGACCTGGTCGCCGTCTCGGCACACAAGATCCACGGGCCCAAAGGCATCGGCGCGCTGTGGGTGCGCGACGGTGTGGAACTCGAGCCGCTGCTCCACGGCGGCGGGCAGGAAAAGCCGGGCCGATCCGGCACGCTTTCGCCCGCGCTCTGCGCCGGGTTTGGTGCTGCGGCAAAGCTCGCCAAGCAGCGCTTCGGCGCGGATCATGCTCACGCCGAGCAGTTGTTCCGCGCGGGGCTCGCCCGGATGGCCAGCATGGGCTGGATACTCAACGGCTCGCAGGAGGAGCGCTACCACGGCAACCTCAATCTGCGCCGCGATGGCCTCGACGTCGCGCGGCTGATGTCGGACCTGCGCGACATCGCCTTCTCCGCTGGCTCGGCATGCGCAAGCGGATCGGGGCGGCCCAGCCATGTGCTGCGTGCGATCGGCCTCACCGACGCTCAGGCGCGGTCGAGCATCCGCATCGGCTTCGGTCGCTACACCAGCGAGGAGGAACTGATGGCCGCGCTCGACCGGATCGACGCCGCCGCCCGCGCACAGAGAGTCGCCGCATGATCCGGGTCCGTTTCGTCAGTGCCGACCAGACCGAGACGCGTGAAGTGGAGGCGGCCGAGGGCGCGATCCTGCTTGAGGTCGCGCAGAACGACGGTCAGCCGCTCGAAGGCACCTGCGAGGGGCAGATGGCCTGCTCGACCTGCCATGTGATCGTCGCGCCCGAGGATTTCGCGCGCCTGCCGCCGGCAAGCGAGGAGGAGGAAGATATGCTCGACCTCGCCGTCGCCGCCACACGCACGAGCCGGCTCGCCTGCCAGATCCTGCTCACGCCCGATCTCGACGGACTGACCGTGCGCATCCCGTCCGAGCATCGCGACATGCAGGGACGTTGAGGCAGAGCGCGGGAACGAGGACGTGTTCCGCCCGTTTCTTGCCCCGTGCCCGACCCCAGCTTCCGCCAGCGTCTCTATGATTTCGGTTGCCGGGTTTCGGATCGCGGCGCCAATATTGCCGGACATCCGACCGCGCTCATCGGCGTGATCTTGTTCTGCATGGCCTGGTTCCTGCTGCCGCTCGGCGATACCGCCACGGCGGTGCTGACGCTGGTATTGTCGGTGCTGGCGATCACGCTCACCCAGATGGTGCTCAACCAGCAGAAGCGGCACGAGGCGGCGCTTCATCTCAAGATCGACGAGCTGATCCACGCAATCCGCGGCGCGCGCGACGATCTGATGGGAGTAGAGAACAAGAGCGAGGCGGAGCTGGAGGCTCTCCGCATCTCCGGCGACCGCGCCGAGGAGGAACTCCAGCAGCGCCGCAGCCGCGTGCAGGTCGACGAAAAGGTCGCCTGATCGAGCGGCTTGCGCGCGACACCGCTATCCCCCATATGCGCCGCGGGAGTCGGGCGGACGCAGCCGTCGCCAACCCGGTCAGGTCCGGAAGGAAGCAGCCGTAACGATTTCGTTGCGGGTCGTTCCGGCTCCCACCCTTCCTTCAGTCCCAGAGGACGCCGACACGCTTCGCTTCGGCGTCGAGCGCCTTTTCGATGGCGCGCCATTGCGCATCGTTGATGCGTCCGATCTCTTCCAGTCCCTTGAACATGCCGACGATCGCCTGGCATTCGCCGGTGGCGTCGCCCGCTTTGGATCGTGCGGCGGCCAGTTCTACCTGGTCAAACATCTTGCTCAGGGCAGTGAAGCCGGCCAGCGCATTACCCTTCGGCGAGCCTGTCGTGAGCCCGCTCATCATCAGGGACATCATCTTCTGGGCTGGAACCTTGCCCGATTTCTTGAGGCGGTCCGCCTTCCAGGTGACGAGGCGATCGCCATAGTTGTTGCGTTCACCGATGTAGCGCGTCAGCGCCCCTGGTGTTCGGGATCCGACGATCGCATCGACCTGGGCACGGCCTTCCGGGGTCGCGCATATGGCTGGATTCATCGCTGCCGGGGGAGGTGAGACCGGCGGCAGCGGCCGCGGCGTGCCGGGCGGCAGGTCGCCGAACGCCTCTCCGGCATGCTGGCGCAGCAGGGCCATGTCGGTGCATTCGAAGTTCACGGCGCCAAGG
>DATLJJ010000399.1:0-11194 GCA_035538975.1 Sphingomonas sp.
GTTGGCGGGCGCAATGGCGGTCTATCCGGCGAGGGGGAAAGAATGATCGAAGCCGCGATGATCTGGAACGAGCCCAACAACAAGTCCCACTGGGACCCGGAGTTCGATCCCGACTGGACGATCTTTGCGGACATGGTCGTGCGCGCGGGCAATGCCATCGCGAGCGTCAATCCGGGCGTGAAGCGCGTGCTGGGCGGCATGTCGCCGATCGATCCCCATTGGGTGAATCGGATGCGTGCGCTGGGCGCGATCGACGCCGTCGACGTGGTCGCGGTCCACGGCTTCCCGCTCGACTGGAACCTGTGGCCGATCCACGCCTGGCCCGACAAGATCGCCGAGATCGAGGCTGTGGTGCCCGACAAGGAGATCTGGGCCACCGAAGTCGGCGTCGGCTCGTTCGGCGCCGAGGAAGTCCAGGTCTTCGGCGTGCGCAGGACTGCCGAGCTGCTGCTTGATCGCGTGCCGCGCGTTTTCTGGTATTCGCTGTTCGACCTGCCGCAGGAATGGGGCGCGACCACGCGCCACCGCGAGGCGGAGGGCTCCAGCTATTACCGCCATTTCTACCTCGGCCTGATCCGCGCCGACGGCACGCCCAAGGCCGCGCTGGAGGATTACGCCCAGGTCGCCGATCGCATGGGCCTGATGCAATGGTTCCATTTCGAGGACCCGCGGCTCGACGACGCGGTCGCCTGGATGAAGCGGCTGGGCGTCAGGCACCTGCGCACCGGGCTCAGCTGGGCAGACAGCTTCCGCCCCAATGCTCTCGACTGGTTCGACCGGCAGATGGAGGCGCTGGCGGACTTCGACACGACTGTCACCTTCTGCTTCACGCCCGAGCATTTGGGAGAGGGGCGGCACCACACCAGTCCGCCGCGCGATCCGCAGCAGTTCGCTGATTTCTGCGCCTGGATGATCGACCGCTACGCGCCGGGACAGGGCGCGCGCGCGCCGGTCGCCGCGCCCGAGGTGCCCGCGGGCTTCGAGCCAGAGGCGCCCGAATTCTCCACTCTCCACCTCAATCGCGACGAACGCCTCGCCGCTGAACGGAGCGCTGCCTGATGCTGTCCCCCACACCCCGTTCGATCAACGTGGCGATCGTAGGCGTCGGCAACTGCGCGAGCAGCCTGGTGCAAGGGATAGAACATTACCGTAGTGGCGCGAACGATCTCGTCGGGCTGATGCACCTCGAGCTCGGCGGCTATCGGCCTGGTGATATCAACGTGGTCGCCGCCTGGGATATCGATCGCCGCAAGGTGGGGCGTGACGTCGCAGAGGCGATCTTCGCCAAGCCCAATTGCACCGCCGTCTTCTGCGATCACGTCCGCGCGACGGGCGCGAAGGTCCGCATGGGGCGCGTGCTCGACGGCGTCGCCGGGCACATGGCCGATTTCCAGGACGACCGCACCTTCATGCTGGCCGACGAGCCCGAAGCCAGTCGGGAAGAAGTGATTGAGGTGCTGCGTGAGAGCGGGGCCGACGTGCTGCTCAACTACCTCCCGGTGGGATCGCAGGCGGCGAGCGAATTTTACGCCGAATGCGCGCTCGAGGCCGGAGTCGCGCTGGTCAACAACATCCCCGTGTTCATCGCCAGCAATCCCGACTGGGCGGCCCGCTTCGAGGCGGCGGGGGTGCCGATCATCGGCGACGACATCAAGGCGCAGCTGGGCGCCACCATCGTCCACCGCGTGCTAACCGACCTGTTCGCCAAGCGCGGGGTCAAGCTCGAGCGCACCTATCAGCTCAACACCGGCGGCAACACCGACTTCCTCAACATGGCCAATCGCAAGCGTCTGGCGTCGAAGAAGATTTCCAAGACCGAGGCGGTGCAGGCAGTCGCGGCGGAGCGGCTGGAGGACGAGAACATCCACATCGGGCCCAGCGACTATGTGCCTTGGCAGAACGATAACAAGGTCTGCTTCCTGCGCATGGAGGGGCAGCTCTTCGGCGGCGTGCCGATGAACCTCGAGCTGCGCCTGTCGGTGGAAGACAGCCCCAATTCGGCCGGCGTCGCGATCGACATGATCCGCTGCGCCAAGCTCGCCCGCGACCGCGGGCTGGGCGGGCCGATCCACCCGGCGGCGGCGTTCTTCTGCAAGCACCCGCCCGAGCAGATGACCGACGACGCCGCCTATCTGGCGCTGGAGGATTTCATCGCCGGCGCGGCCTGACGCCGGGCAAAAGGAAGGGGCGGATCCCTCGCGAGATCCGCCCCTCCGTTTTCCGTAGCGCCGGCACGAAGCCGGCAACCGGTTACTTGACGTGCTTCGAGACGTGCTTGTTCATTTCGAACATCGTCGCCTTCTTGGCGCCGAAGACCTTCTCGAGCTTGTCGTCCGCCAGGATTTCCCGCTTGTTCTCGGGGTTCTGGAGGTTGTTCTTCTTGATGTGCTCCCACAGCTTGCTGACGATCTCGCTGCGCGGCAGCGGACCGTTGCCGACGATCGCGGCCAGCTCCGGGGAGGGGGTCACCGGCTTGGCAATGCCACCGCGCGCTCCGCCAGCTGCTTTAGTCTCGGCCATGTGTCTCTTCTCCTGTTCTTGCCCGCGAAGGGCTATTTGCTTCGTCGGCGCCCCCGGTGCGAAACCTCTCCCGCCGTTGCCGAACCGACGATGTACCGCGATCCGCCCCCTTTGGGCGCGGACCTGACCCCTTTTGATCGTGCTCTTGGGCGTCTGTCTAGCCATGCAGTGCGCCGAAGGGCGGGTTTTTGCGGCATTTTGCGGCGGAATCGCACGTTCGGGCGACCGTTAACGATAAAATTGCGGCCCCGCGGAACGCCGGAGCGGCTTTTCGGGTTCGGGTTCCCGAAAGGGGTTCTTCGTTGAACAAGATGCTCGCGGCCGTGGTCACCGGCGCCCGATCGTTCGTCGTTGAGCGTGTCGAAAGGCCCGAGCCGGGCGAGGGCGAGGTCCGCTTCCGGCTCGAGGGATGCGGCGTCTGCGCGTCCAACGTCACGCCGTGGGAAGGGCCCGAATGGATGCGCTTCCCCACCGCTCCGGGCGGCATGGGGCACGAGGGGTGGGGCACGATCGATGCGATCGGACCGGGTGTCGAAGGGCTGGCAGTCGGCGACCGTGTGGCCGCGCTATCGTTCAAAAGCTTCGCCGAATATGACATCGCGCGCGCGGGCGCAGTGGTGAAGCTGCCGGAGACGCTGCGGGATCAGCCGTTCCCTGGCGAGGCGCTGGGATGTGCTTTTAACATTTTCCGCAGGAGCGACATTCGGGCCGGGCAGACGGTGGCGATCGTCGGAATAGGCTTCCTCGGCGCGATTCTCACGCGGCTCGCCAGCGAAGCGGGCGCGCGCGTGATCGCGATCTCCCGTCGCCAGAGCTCCCTCGACCTCGCGCGCAGCTATGGCGCCGATGAGGTGATCGTGATGGACGATCACTGGCGCATCCTCGAGCAGGTCCGCGACCTCACCGGCGGCAAGGGCTGCGAGCGCGTGATCGAGGCAGTGGGCAAGCAATGGCCGCTCGACCTCGCCGGCGAACTGGTCGCCGAGGGGGGAAGGCTCGTCGTCGCCGGCTATCACCAGGACGGGCCTCGCCAGGTCAACATGCAGATGTGGAACTGGAAGGGCATCGACGTGATCAACGCGCACGAGCGGGACCCGAAGGTCGCGCTCCAGGGCGTCCGGGATGCCGCGGAAGCAGTGGCGAGCGGCCGGCTCGACCCCGAGCCGCTCTATACCCATCGCTATCCGCTCGATCGGCTGGGCGAGGCGCTCGACGCCACGCGCGACAAGCCCGACGGCTTCGTCAAGGCGCTGGTCGAGTTCGCATGACCCGCCCGCGCATCGGCTTTCTCGGCACCGGCTGGATCGGGCGCCACCGGATGGAGGCGATCATCGAGACCGGCGCGGTCGAGGCAGTCGGAATCGCCGATCCCTCTGCGGAGATGGCTGCCGAAGCGCGCAAGCTGGCCCCCGAAGCTGCCTTGGCCGAGGGAATCGAGGAGCTGCTCGACCTGGGCCTGGACGGGCTGGTGATCGCCACGCCCAGCGCGCTCCATGCCGAACAGTCGATCGCCGCCCTGGAGCGCAGAGTCGCGGTGTTCTGTCAGAAGCCGCTCGGGCGCACTGCGGCCGAAGCGCGCGCGGTGGTGAACGCCGCACGAAAGGCGGACCGGCTGCTCGCGGTGGATTTCTGCTACCGGCACCAGCAGGGCACGGAGCGTATCGCCGAACTGGTGCGCAGCGGTGCGCTGGGCCGGGTCTTCGCTGCCGATCTCGTCTTCCACAATGCCTATGGCCCGGACAAGCCGTGGTTCTACGATCCCGTGCTGTCGGGTGGCGGCTGCGTGATGGATCTCGGCGTGCATCTGGTCGACCTTGCTCTGTGGATGTTCGACTTTCCGGAAGTCACCGACGTTCAGGCGAAGCTCTTCGCGGGCGGGGAACCGCTCAAGGGCGACAAGGTCGAGGACTATGCCGTGGCGCAGATCACGCTCGCGGGCGGTATCTCGGTGCGGCTCGCCTGCTCGTGGCGGCTCCAGGCGGGACAGGACGCCGTGATCGCCGCAGAGTTCTACGGCACCGGCGGGGGTGCCGCGCAGCGCAACGTCGATGGCTCCTTCTACGATTTCGAAGCCCGGCGTTTCACCGGCACCGCGCGCGAGACGATCGCCACTCCGCCCGACACGTGGGGCGGACGCGCCGCCGCCGACTGGGCACGCCGTCTTGCCGCAGGAGAGCGGTTCGACCCCGCCGCGGACGGCCTCGTGCGCGTCGCCGAAGTGATCGACCGCATCTACGGCCGCTAGTTGCCCGCGCGTGCCGGCGTGCTAGGTTCCCGCGGAGAAGGGGAGGGTATCATGCGGCTTCTGGCGCTGTGCGGACTGGTGTTGCTGAGCGGATGTGGCAGCGGCGGAACCACCGGCACCAATTATTCCGATCCCCCGCCGATGGCCGAGATCGTCGCCACCCCAACCCCCACGCCCAGTCCGAGCCCCACGCCGGAGGAATAGGGAATCTTGGGGGAGCGAGTGGACAAAAGCCACGGCTAGCTCCATAAGAGTCCCGTGACGAACGCACTGCGCCTTGGCCTGCGACTTATTCGCCCTTAGGGGCCGAACCGCCGCGCGCGCACGTCCCTAAGGGTAAATTCGAGCCTTCCAGTCAGCACGGCGCCTGCGCTATGCGCGCGGCCGCATACCCCGAGAGACATGTCCATGTTGCGCGATCCGAGCGTCAAATACCGTCCCTTTCCGCAGGTCGACTTGCCCGACCGGCAATGGCCCAGCCGAACCATCGCCAAGGCTCCGCGCTGGCTTTCCACCGACATGCGCGACGGCAATCAGGCGCTGATCGACCCGATGGACGCCGAGAAGAAGCAGCGCTTCTTCGATCTGCTCGTGAAGGTGGGCGTCAAGGAAATCGAGGTCGGCTTCCCCTCGGCCGGTGCCACCGAGTTCGACTTCATCTCGGGGCTGGTGCGCGAGGATCGCATCCCCGACGACGTGATCGTCCAGGTGCTCACCCAGTCACGCCGCGACCTGATCGAAACCAGCTTCGAGAGCCTGCGCGGCGCGAAGAAGGCGATCGTCCACCTCTACAACGCAGTCTCGCCTGCGTGGCGCCGCATCGTCTTCAGCATGGGCCGCGACGAAGTGCGCCAGATCGCAATCGAGGGGGCGAAGGTGATGCGCGACCAGGCCGCTGCCCAGCCCGACACCGACTGGCATTTCGAATATAGCCCGGAGACCTTCTCGACCGCCGAGCTCGATTTCTCGGTGGAGGTCTGCGAGGCGGTGATGGACATCCTCCGGCCCACGCCCGAGAGGCCGCTGATCCTCAATCTGCCGGCGACGGTCGAGGCTGCGACGCCCAACGTCTATGCCGACCAGATCGAGTGGTTCTGTCGCAACATCCGCAACCGCGACAGTGTCGTGATCAGCCTGCACACGCACAACGACCGGGGCACCGGGGTCGCGGCTTCGGAGCTGGGGCTGCTGGCCGGCGCCGACCGCGTCGAGGGTTGCCTGTTCGGCAACGGCGAGCGCACCGGCAATGTCGATCTCGTGACGCTGGCGCTCAACATGTACACGCAGGGTGTCGATCCGGGACTGAACTTCTCGAACATCGACGAGGTCATCCAGACCGTCGAATATTGCAACGCGCTGCCCGTCCATCCGCGGCACCCCTATGCCGGCGAACTGGTGTTCACGGCTTTTTCGGGGAGCCACCAGGACGCGATCAAGAAGGGGTTCGCGGCGCAGGCCGCGCGCAACGACGAGTTCTGGGACGTGCCCTATCTGCCGATCGACCCCAAGGACCTAGGGCGCGACTACGAGGCCGTGATCCGCGTCAATTCGCAGTCGGGCAAGGGGGGCGTCGCCTGGGTGCTCGAGCAGGATCGCGGGCTCAAGCTGCCCAAGCGGATGCAGGCTGACTTCTCGAAGCACGTACAGCAGCTCGCCGACGAGACCAGCCGCGAACTCAACGCCGCCGACATCGGCGGCCTCTTCGATCGTACCTATCTGCCCGGCGACGATGCGCGCATCGCGCTGGTCGACTATGAGGAGAGCGGCACCGCCGGGAACCGCGTGTTCGTCGGCCGGATCGCGATCGACGGTGAGACCCGCTCGATCTCCGGCCGCGGCAACGGTCTGATCTCGGGCGTGATCGACGCGCTTGCCGGTAGCACGGGACCCAAGCTCGACGTGGTCGACTATAGCGAGCACGCTATCGGCCACGGCGCCGACGCGCAGGCCGCCGCCTATGTCGAATGCCGGACCGACGACGGACGCACCGTATTCGGCGTGGGCATCGACGCGGACATCGCCACCGCCTCGGTTCGAGCGGTGCTCAGCGCTGCGAACCGCGCCTGACCGTCAGGTGAATCGGTTCGTCGTCGTCTCGGGTTGCTCGGGCGGCGGCAAATCGACGCTGATCGAGGCATTGGCGGCGCGGGGTTTCGCGACGGTGTCCGAGCCCGGTCGCCGGATCGTGCAGGAGGAACTGCAGGGCGATGGAGCGGCGCTGCCGTGGGTCGATCCCGCGGCGTTCGCCCGCCGCGCAGTCGCAATGGCAAGTGAGGATCTGGTCGCAGCCGCGGCACAGCCCGGATGGGTGTTCTTCGACCGCGGACTGGTCGATGCGGCCGTTGCGCTCGAACATGCCGGTGGCATCCCGCTGGCAACGACCCTGGGCGCGCGGCGCTGCTATCACGGCCATGTCTTCCTGACGCCGCCCTGGCCCGAGCTGTTCGAAAGCGATGGCGAGCGGCGGCATGGTTTCGACGCGGCGAAGGCGGAATATGCGCGTCTTGCCGCCGCCTATCCGGCGCTGGGCTATCTGGTGCATCTGCTGCCGCAGGTGGACGTGACAGCGCGGGCGGAGTGGCTACTCACGGTCCTGGACGCGGCGGACCAGCCGCAATCATCCCCGCTTTCGCGGGGATGACGGGGCCGGACGATCAAGCCGGGTAGTTCAGCCCGTAATAACCATAGACCCGCTCGTTGTACTCGCGGTCATAGCGGGGCTCCTCGCCCTGGCCGTAACGCGGTGCGGCCTCGAGCAGGTCGCGGTCGATGTCGACGACATAGCCGCCTTGATGGGTGTCGTAGGTCAGCTTTTCCCACGGGAGCGGATAATAGTCGCTGCCCAGGCCGAAGATGCCGCCGAACTGGAGCACCGCGTACTCGACGGTCCCCGATCGCTTATCGACCATGAAGTTGTAGATGCTGCCGAGCTTCTCGCCGTCGCGATTGTAGACCGCGGTGCCCTCGACCTTGTTCGACGCGATCAGCCGATCGGTCTCGTCGGTGGCGATGTTGTCGGTTGCCATGCTGGTGTCGTTCATCGGCTTGTCTCCTCGACTCGCCCCTCCCGTGTGGGAGACTCAACGCGCCGGATGACCCGATGATGACGGCCGGCGATGGCAGAAAGCCAGTCCGTGCGCGGTTCGCGGCGAGGTCAGCGCGTCAGCGATCCGCGCCGATGCGCACGAAGACCAGCGTGCCCGGCGTTGCGGCACGGCGCTCCGGCGCGGTGTTCGTCCAGACCGTCGGAAAGCTTCCGATGCGGAGCTGATCACCCGTCCGCCACATC
Organism: Sphingomonas sp.; assembly: GCA_035538975.1. GTDB lineage: Bacteria > Pseudomonadota > Alphaproteobacteria > Sphingomonadales > Sphingomonadaceae > Sphingomonas. The sequence continues at coordinate 8,055 of DATLJJ010000399.1, forward strand.
CGCTCGTACAGTCGCGTGCCAGCGGCGGGGAAGGTCCACGGCGCGCACGTGCGGCCATCGATCGGGCGCGCGGTATTGAGCCGCCACCCGCCGGAAATGCCACATCCCTCACCGGGCTTGTTGTAGGCTTCTACCACATCGGCATCGTCGAGAGTCATCCGGATCGATTCGACGACATGGTCGACGTCGATCACGCCATCGTGCGCTAGGGCCGCGTGGATCCTGCCGCTGTAATGCGTCCGGACCGTCGGCGTGTTGCAATCGCTGTGTGCGTAGAGCTGCGACACCGCCGTGAAGAGATCGTCGCGAACTTCCAGCGTCGTAATGAACCCGTGCCGATCGTTCTTGCCGATCGGAACACAGGCAGTTTTCCAACGGCCCTCGATGCCGGTGCGGCCGCCCGGCTGGGGATGCGATTCGGCAGGAAGGGCGATCAGCAGGCAAATGGCGAGCGCGGCTCTGGACATATGCTCCCCCTAGCGACCGCGAACCACCTCACATCCTATGCGGGCGTCGGGATATATGTCGAGCTTCATCGAGCGCACGCGCACTTCGATGACGCGCGAGTCCCGCAGCGCCAGCGCCGCCACCGCATCGCACAGCGTCTCCTGCAGTTCGAAATGGCGCGATTTCGCAAGCTCATGGATCTCGGTGCGCAGGAAGTCATAGTCGACCACCGCATCGATCCGATCCTCGGGCGGCGGATCGTAGCGGCAGGTCATGGCGACGTTCAGCACCACCCGCTGCGGCGCGGCGCGCTCGTGCGCGTGGACGCCAAGTCCCATATGCAGCTCGAGTCCTTCGAGCAGGATCGCATAGTCAGCCATTAGGCCGCTCGCGCCCTTCGAACATCACGTCACCGTCGCGCGTCAGGAAACGCTGACCGCAGTCGACGAAGACATTCTGCCCGGTGATGCTGCCTGCAGTCAGCAGATGCTCGACCGCCGCCGCCACGTCGCCGAGTGCCACGGGACGCTGGAGCAGATTCTGGCGCGCATGTTCGGCGAACTCCTCGGGCGTCTGGTCGAGGCTGGGGAGCGTGAGGCCGGGCGAAACGGCGTTGACGCGAACGCGCGGCGCCAGTGCCCGTGCCAGCAGCTCGGTGGCCGTGGCGAGCGCGGCCTTGCTCAGCGTGTAGCTGAAGAAGTCCGGGTTGAGATTGGCGAGCTTCTGGTCGAGCAGATTGACCACGGCGCCCTCGGTGAGATCCTCCTGCGCCGCCAGCGCCGATGCGAGCGCGACGGGGGCGCCGCAATTGATGCGCATGTGCCGGTCGAGCAGCGCAAAATCGCTGAGCGGCAGCGCGTCCCACGCAAAGAGCGAGGCGTTGTTGACCAGCCCGTCGACCGGCCCGCCCAACCCCTCGCGCGCGGCCGCGATCAACGCAGGGGCGGCGCCTGCGTCCTTCAGCTCGCCGCTCACCACGCAGGCGCGGCCGCCCTCTGCCTCGATCTGCGCGCGCAGTGCCTCGGCCTCGTCAGGAGCATGATGATGGTGGATGGCAACCTGATGGCTGCGCAACGCCAGCCGCCGCGCGATCGTCGCGCCGATCCGCTTCGCGCCCCCGGTCACCAATACCCGCATCAATAGCCCATCAGCTTGAGCACTTCCTGCCGGCTGCGCTCATCGTCGCGGAACACGCCCATCATGCGGCTGGTGACCATGTTCACGCCCGGCGTGCGCACCCCGCGCGCGGTCATGCAGGCGTGGCTCGCCTCGATCACCACCGCGACGCCCACGGGCTTGAGTCCCTTCCAGATGCAGTCGGCCACTTCCGCGGTGAGCCGCTCCTGCACCTGCAGCCGCCGGGCGAAGGCATGGAGCACGCGCGCGAGCTTCGAGATGCCGACGACATGGTCCTTCGGCAGATAGGCGATCGAGGCGGTGCCGATGATCGGCGCCATGTGGTGCTCGCAGTGCGACTGGAAGGGGATGCCTTTCAGCAGCACGATCTCGTCATAGCCACCGACTTCCTCGAACACGCGGCTCAGATGGTGCGCGGGATCCTCGCCATAGCCTTGGCAATATTCCTTCCAGGCGCGCGCCACGCGGTCAGGGGTGTCGAGCAGGCCCTCGCGACTGGGGTCGTCGCCCGCCCAGCGGATGAGCGTGCGCACTGCCTCGGCGACTTCGGGAGGGACGGGGAGCTTGGGGGTCGGAGCGACGAGATCGCCGTCTGCCGAACCATCGAAAATTTCCGCCATCGCTCCTGCCTTCCCTCGATCCGTTTGACGCTACGGCAACCGCCGTTCCCGCCCGAGGCGCGCCCCGCTGCTCGCGTATCGTCCCGGGGAAAACCACCGGAAACCGCGGAGTTCCGGGCTCGCTGCCCGTTGACGGCGCTCTCGAATTGCAGCGATAGTTGCAACCGAAATAAAAGCAACGCCGCCGCCGGGGGGAACCGGCGCGTGGCGGCAGGAGAGGGGGGTTCCCGATGAAGAAGTTTGAACTGCTGGCGGCGTCTGCGCTCACGCTGTTCCTGGCCGCGCCCGCTTATGCGCAGGAGACGCCGGCCACCGGCACCGCGCAGGAAGCCCAGACCGACGATTTCCAGGGCGCCAACGAGATCGTCGTCACCGCCACGCGGCGCAACGAGACGGTGCAGTCGGTGCCGATCGCGATTACGGCAATCGGGCCCGAACTCCTCCAGAACGCCGGCGTCGACAACATCCGCGACCTCGAGCAGCTTGCGCCGTCGCTGCAGAGCTCGACCGGCCAGTCCTCGGCGACGGGCACCACCATCTACATCCGCGGCATCACCACCGGCGGCGACAATCCCGGCTTCGAGCCCGCGGTCGGCGTGTTCATCGACGGCGTGTTCCGCGCGCGTGCCGGCGTCGCCATCTCCGAGCTGCCCGAGCTCGAGCGCGTCGAGGTGCTGCGCGGACCGCAGGGCACGCTGTTCGGCCGCAACACCTCGGCCGGTGCGCTCAGCATCTACACCGCCCAGCCGCAGTTCGACCTCGGCGGCTATGTCGAGGGCACGTACGGCAACTACAACGCCTATGGCGTGAGGGGCGCGATCACCGGGCCGGTGAGCGAGCAACTCGCGCTGCGCCTCGACGCCGGCTACCGCAAGCGCGACGGCTTCATCCAGGACGCGAACAGCGACCGCGCGATCAACGACATCAACCGGTGGA
>DATLJJ010000400.1:0-2821 GCA_035538975.1 Sphingomonas sp.
ATGCAGCCGCCAAGTATCGTGCCGGCAAGCAGCACCATTCCGATCGTTCTGATTGCTGCCCCCCCGCTAGCCATCGCCGTTAACTATATACGGACTTTAGCCTTTCGAGCGAGTCCCGATGCGTCAGGTCGAGGTGTAGTGGCGTTACCGTAACGAAGCCCTGTTCGATCGCGTCCAGGTCCGTATCAGGCAAAGGCTGCTGGGGCAGGCGTCCCATTGCGAGCCAATAATAGTCGAAGCCGCGCGGATCGGTGCGCTTCTCGATGCCGACGCGGCCGTAGTCGCGCAGCCCCTGGGAGACGGCGCGGATGCCCTTCACCTGCTCGGGCGCGACCGGCGGGAAGTTGATGTTCACCAGCGTGCGCGGTGCCCACTCCATGTCGAGCAGCGGCCGGAGCACGCGTTCGCCCCAGGCTTCGGCGGCGTCGAACGACACGCGGTCGCCCGCGCCGGTCTGCGGATAGCGCTGGCTGAGCGCGATCGAGCGGATTCCCGCGAGAGCGCCTTCCATCGCCGCCGAGACGGTGCCCGAATAGCTCACATCCTCTGCCAGATTGCCCCCGCGGTTGACGCCGGAGAGCACCAGGTCGGGCTTGCCGTCCTTCATCGCCTCGGCGAGCGCGAACATCACGCAGTCGGTGGGCGTGCCGCGCACCGCAAAGCGTTTGTCGCCCATTCGGCGGACGCGAAAGGGCTCGGTCAGCGTGAGCGAACGGCTCTTGCCCGACTGCTCCTCGGCGGGAGCAACGACGGTGACGTCGTCCGACAGTGCGGCGGCAATCCGTTCGAGCACCGCCAGCCCGCGCGCGTGGATGCCGTCGTCGTTGGTGACGAGGATGCGCATCAGCGCGCCGGTTCCAGCCGGTTGAGCCCGCCCAGATAGGGCTGCAGCGCCTGCGGCACCGCCACCGAGCCGTCTTCCTGCTGATAGTTCTCCAGCACCGCGACGAGCGTGCGGCCGACCGCGAGCCCCGAACCGTTAAGCGTGTGGACGAAACGCGTGCCCTTTTCGCCCGCGGGCCGGTAGCGCGCGTTCATCCGGCGCGCCTGAAAGTCGGTACAGGTCGAGCAGGACGAGATTTCGCGGAAACGCGCCTGACCCGGCAGCCAGACTTCAAGATCGTAAGTGCGCGCCGCCGAGAAGCCCATGTCGCCGGTGCAAAGCTTCATCCGGCGGAAGGCGAGCCCGAGCTTGGTCAGGATATTCTCGGCGCATCCGGTCATGCGCTCGTGCTCGGCTTCCGAAGCCTCGGGCGTGACGATCGAGACCATCTCGACCTTTTCGAACTGGTGCTGGCGGATATAGCCGCGCGTGTCGCGGCCGGCGGCGCCGGCCTCCGAGCGGAAGCAGGCAGTGAGTGCGGTGAGGCGGATCGGGAGTTCCTCTTCGCTCAGGATCTGCTCGCGCACGCTGTTGGTGAGGCTGACTTCGGAAGTGGGGATCAGCCAGCGGCCGTCGCTGGTCTGGAAGCTGTCCTCGGCGAATTTCGGAAGCTGGCCAGTGCCGAACATCGCCTCCGAGCGAACCAGCACCGGAGGCACGGCCTCTTCATAGCCATGGTCGCGGGTCAGCGTGTCGAGCATGAACTGGCCGAGCGCGCGGTGCAGCCGTGCCGCATGGCCGCGCACGAAGGTGAAGCGCGAGCCGGAGAGCATCGCGCCGGTCTCGAAGTCGAGGCCGAGCGCCGGGCCGATCGCATCATGCTCCTTCGGCTCGAAGCTCAGCACAGGCGGCGTGCCGCGCGCATGGACCAGCGCATTGTCGTTCTCGTCGGCGCCTTCCGGCACGTCGGCGAGGGGAAGGTTCGGAATGGCAGCCAGGCGCGATTCGAGCGCTTCGCCGACCTCGCGCTCTTCGGCCTCCAGCGCCGGCAACCGCTCCTTGAGCGCCGAGACTTCGGCCATCAGCGCCTGTGCGGTCGCCTCGTCCTTCTGCGCCTTGGCCGCGCCGATCGCCTTCGAGGCCTCGTTGCGGCGCGTCTGGCCGGCCTGCAACCCGGTCACCAGCGCGCGGTGGCGCTCGTCGAGCGTCAGCAGCTCGGCAGACAGCGGCTCCAGGCCGCGCTTGCGCAGTCCCTGATCGAAGGCCTCGGGGTTTTCGCGGATGGAGCGGATGTCGTGCATGGCGCCTGCCTATGGCGAGGGGGCAGGGGCCGCGCAACCCTGAGCCGAACCCCCGCGTTCATGCGCCTGAGCGAACCAGAATGAGGAGAATTGCGATGCGGGTTCCGCACGATGCCATGATCGTGGTCGCGGACGGCCGGAAGATGCTGCTGCTGAGGAACGAAGGGGACGCCACCATTCCCAATCTGCAAGTCGAGAAGAAAGTGATCGACAAGCATAATCCCGACCACAACGAGCAGGCCACCGATCTGGCCGGCGGCGCAATGGGCACGCGGACCGCGGGCGCGCAATGGGGCGCGGGGAACATGGAGGAAGTCGATTTCCACCAGCTGGAGGAAAACCGCTTCGCTGCCGAGACCGCGGCGCTCCTCAAGGAACGCGCGCTGCGCAATGAATTCGAATCGCTGATCATCGTCGCCCCGCCCAAGACGCTGGGCGAGCTCAGGAAGCACTATCACAAGGAAGTGAGCGGGCGGATCAAGGCCGAGATCGACAAGGATCTGACCGGCCATACGGTGCCGCAGATCACCGAGGCATTGCTCAAGACCGAGTAGGCAGGCCGGCTCAGGCGGCGGCGTCGTCCGCCTTGCGCCTCGCCAGGCGCTTGCGTGCGACGAGCGCCGCGGCCGCGCCGCCGAACAACAGCACCATCGGCGGTGCGGGCACCGGCTCGGGCCCGCCCGAGCTGCTCGACCCG
>DATLJJ010000401.1:0-5966 GCA_035538975.1 Sphingomonas sp.
CAGATGTGAGCCGTGCAATAGTCGATCTCGGGAAAGTCGTGCTCCTTCAGATAGATGTCGGCGCTTTCCACCGTGCCCTTCAGTCCCTCGCTGCCCGTGCAGACCAGGTGATTGCGGTCGAGGGTCTTGATGAGCTTCGCGGTGCCCTGGACCCAGGCGTGGAATGCGGGGAGCAGTGGCGCGGCGGTTTCGGCGCTGCCTGCCGGGCGCGGCTCGTTGGCGAGCTGCCACGCCATGATCGTCGGGTCGTCCGCATAGCGCGTGCCGGTGATCGCATTGGTGCGGGCGACGAGCGCGCGCACCCAGTCATGGTAGAGCCCGACCGCCTGCCGGTTGGCATAGAATTGCGCAGTGGCGTTGGGGAAGGCCGGCCAGGGATGCGCCGGATCGTTCATGTCGACGTACTTGCCCGTGGCATAATAGAGGTAGGTCGCCATGCCGCCCGACCATTCCCAGAAGTTGGTGAGGTAGAGCACCGCCTTCATCTGCCGTTTGGCCATCTCGGCGAGGCAATAGTCGAGCCCGTCGAGCAGCGCCGCGTTCCAGACGCTGCGCTGCTGGCGGAATCCCGGCTTGACCGAATTCTTGAGCGGTCCCTCCTCGGCCGAGGCGAGGATGCGCAGGTTGGTCACGCCCATGGCGGCGAGCGTGTCGAGCTCGCGCTTCAGCCGCTCGCGGTCGCCATAATCGGCGCTGGCGCCCAGATACGCGCCGTACCAGATGTTCGCGCCGACGAAGCGATAGGGCGCGCCGCCCAGCGTGAAGCCGATCCCGCTGCGACGCACGAACGGTCCTGCAGGGGCGGCGGAGAGTGCGGAGGGCAGCGCGAAGCCCGAGACGAGCGCGGCACCTGTCCCGAGCAGCGATCGGCGAGTGACCATCAATTCCTCTCTCGAATTTATTTATTCGGGGGCGACCATAGCGGCTCCGCGGCGGTTGGGAAGCCGCCGGGAGCCGCGCCGGTCAGCTGGACGCCAGCTTTGCATCGCTCCGGGTGCGGTGGAGCGAATAGGCGATGCCCGCACCCAATATCGCGAAGGTGGCGCCGAGCGACAGCAGCGGCGGGACTTTCTCGATATCGAGCGCACCGGCGACGAACACCTTGGAGCCGATGAACACCAGCAGCACCGCGAGCGCATATTTGAGATAGTGGAAGCGGTGGATCATCGCCGCCACCGCGAAGTAGAGCGCCCTCAGGCCCAGCACCGCGAAGATGTTGGACGTGTAGACGATGAAGGGATCGGTGGTGATCGCGAAGATCGCCGGTACCGAATCCACCGCGAAGATCACGTCGGCGAACTCGATCAGCACCAGCGCGAGGAACAGCGGAGTCGCATGGAGGACGATGCGTCCCGTCTGCGGGTCTGCGCGCCGCACGAGGAACCGGCCACCCTCGAAGTCCTCCGTCACGCGCAGCTTGCGGCGGACGAAGGCGAGCACGCGATTGTCGCCGACCGAATATTCGGCGGAGGACTGGACGAGCATCCGGATACCGGTGAAGATCAGGAAGGCGGCGAAGAGATAGAGCACCCACTCGAAGCGCGTGACGAGCGCTGCGCCCACGCCGATCATCACCGCGCGCAGCACGATCACGCCCAATATGCCCCAGAAGAGCACGCGGTGCTGATATTCGCGTGGTACGGCGAAATAGCCGAAGATCGTCGCGATCACGAAGACATTGTCGAGCGCGAGCGATTTCTCGACGACAAAGCCGGTGAGATAGTCGAGCCCGGCGCCGCTGCCGAGCGCCCACCACACCCAGCCGCCATAGGCGAGGCCGACTGTGATGTAGAAGGCAGAGAGCTTCAGGCTCTCGCTTACGCCGATCTCGTGCTTTTTGCGGTGGAGGACGCCGAGATCGAAGGCGAGCAGCGCGGCCACCACGACGAGGAAGGCGAACCACATCCACAGCGGTTTGCCGAGGAAAGCGGTGAGCAGGAATTCCATAGTGGCTGAACCTCCAGTAGATCCGGCAGGGCGCAGGAGAGCCTTCTCGCTCCGTCGCCGGAGGAGGCCGGATCATGTGCCGGGAAAACGGCCCGCCGCCGGTCGAGTGCCGGCGGCGGGCAGGATCGGAGCCGTTCGGGGACTGGGGGCCTAGTCGAACAGCTCCTCGAGGAAGGATTTGCGCCGCTTGTGCGGATAATGGCCGTGCTTGTGGCCGTAGTTGCGCGCGTTATAGGGCTGGGGCGGGGCGCCGTAGCTTTCGCGCGGCGGCGCCGGCATCGGCGCGGGCGAGACCGCTGCGCTGTTGCGCTCGATGATCTTGTCGAGCTCGCCGCGGTCGAGCCACACGCCCCGACAGCTGGGGCAATGGTCGATCTCGATCCCCGAGCGCTCCATCGGCACCAGCTTGGTGCCGTCGACGGGGCAGGTGAAATTGCCGGTCATCGCTTACTCCTCCTGCTGTCCGAACAGGCTCAGCAGCAGCTGGAACAGGTTGATCAGGTTCAGGTAGAGCGACAGCGCGCCCATCACGGCCAGCTTCTCGGTCGCCTGCGTGCCGGCATAGGCGAGATACTCGCTCTTCAGCCGCTGCGTGTCCCACGCGGTGAGGCCAGTGAACACCACGATACCCGCGATCGAGAGCACCATCTGGAGCATGCCCGAGCCGAGGAAGATGTTCACCACGCTCGCCAGCACCACGCCGATCAGGCCCACCATCAGGAAGGTCGAGAAGCGGGTGAGATCGGTTTTGGTGGTGTAGCCCCACAGGCTCATCGTCAGGAAGATCGCCGAGGCCGCGAAGAAGGCGCCGGCGATGCTGGTGGCGGTGAAGACGAGGAATACGCTGGCCATGGAAAGGCCCATCACGCCCGCAAAGGCGAAGAAGGCCGTCCAGGCACCCGCGGTCGTCATCTTCTCGATCCGGAAGGTGAAGAAGAAGACGAAGGCCAGCGGTGCGAGCATCGCCACCCACTTGAGCGGCGTACCGAAGATCAGCCCCACGAGGGCCGGCGAGCTCGCCACGAGCGCCGCCACGGCGCCGGTGAGCAGCAGGCCCAGGCCCATGTTGCGGTAGATGCCGAGCATGTAGCGCCGCAGGCCCTCGTCGCGCGCAGCGACGCCGGCAGCGGCGGTCGAGTTGAAGTAGTTTATCGGGTCAGCCATGGTTTTCTCCATCAAGCACGTACGGGACGCACCCGTTGCAGCACGGCGCGGGCCATGCGGCGCATCTCGGCGGCGTCGGGGATGTGTCGGAACAGCCGGTCCTTGATCGCGAGCCGCTCCTTCTTGAGCCGCATCAGCCGGAACTGGTCCGGGGTGCGGCGGGCGAGCTCGCGCCGGATTTCTCGGTTGAGCATCCAGTGGGCGGCGATCAGCCGTTCGATCATCTGGGTCACAAAAGCCTCTCATCATCGATGTTGCATCGATCGAGGCGCCTGGCTTGGGGAGTTGGGGCTGGGGCCGCCGTCACCTGCACCGAGCGCGCTCGATGCGGTCCGACATCACGAGGGCTTGTTAAGCCCTCGCCAGAGGGGCCCGGTCCGCAAAGGCGAATCTAGACGGCCGGGCAGGGGAGTTCAAGGGGTTCAAATTCGCCCGAATAAGTTCGGCGGTCGATCAGGCGTCCCTCAGCCCCAGGCCGATCGCTGCGCGCGACTGTTCGGATTCCGAGGAGACCACCGGATAGGCGCAATAGTCCGCGGCGTAATAGGCGCTCGGCCGATGGTTGCCGCTCCAGCCGACGCCGCCGAAGGGCGCGGCGGAGGAGGCGCCGTTGGTCGGGCGGTTCCAGTTGACGATGCCCGCACGGATGTTCGCCCAGAAGCGGTCGTAGAGCTTGGGATCCTGGCTCACCAGGCTCGCGGAGAGGCCGTAGCGCGTGTCGTTGGCCTCCACGATCGCCTCGTCGAAGCTGTTCGCGCGGAATACCTGCAAGATCGGGCCGAACAGCTCGACGTCGGGCTTCTCGCGCGCCTCGGTCATGTCGACCATGCCGGGGGTCAGGAACGGCCGGCCCTCGATCGGGCGCTCCATATGCCGCAGCGGCCGTCCGCCGCGCGTGAGCAGCGCGAGAAAGCTCTCGGTCAGCATGTCGGCGGTGTCGTTGTCGATCACCGGACCCATGAAGGGGGCGGGATCGGCATGCGGCTCGCCGATGATCAGCCGGCCGATCAGCTTGTTCACTTCTTCGACGAGCGGCTCGTACAGCTTCTGGTCGACGATCAGCCGTCGCGCCGCGGTGCAGCGCTGGCCGGCGGTGGTGAAGGCGGATTGCACCACGAGCACCGCGGCCGAATAGAGATCGGGCGTATCCCACACGACGATGGGATTGTTGCCACCCATCTCGAGCGCGAGAATTTTCTCGGGGCGCGTCGCGAACTGGCGATTGAGCGCGATTCCCGTGTTGGCCGATCCGGTGAACAGCAGTCCGTCGATGTCGGGATGGCCGGCGAGTGCCTTACCCTGCTCGGGCCCGCCGATCAGCAGCCGGATGCAACCTTCGGGCACGCCCGCGGAGCGGAAGCAATCGACGAGAAAAGCGCCTGAGGCAGGGGTTTTCTCCGAAGGCTTGAACACCACCGCATTGCCCGCGAGCAGCGCGGGGACGATGTGGCCGTTGGGGAGGTGCGCGGGGAAGTTGTACGGCCCCAGCACCGCCAGCACGCCGTGCGGCTTGTGCCTGAGCGCCAGCCGCGTGTTCATCGGCGCCTCGATCCGCCGCTGGCCGGTACGCTCCGAATAGGCAGTGACCGAGATATCGACCTTGGCGATCACCGTCTCGACTTCGGTGCGCGCTTCCCAGATCGGCTTGCCCGTCTCGCGCGCGAGCAGGTCGGTGAAGGCGTCGGCCTTCTGACGCACGACATTGGCGAAGCGGCGCAGCGCCTCGATACGGTAGGCGAGCGGGCGCGCGGCCCATTCGGCCCAGCTCGCGCGCGCGATCGCCACTTCGGCATCGGCGTCGCCCACCTGTTGGCGCCACAGCACCGCGCCCGTAGCAGGCTCGGTCGAGATGATTTCCTGTGCCGCCATCGTGTTGGTCTGAACCCTCGGAATGTCTGCCTGCTCTTGCACGAAATCGGGAAAGCTTGCCAAGCCCTGGCGCCCCTTAATCCTCCCCGCCAAGGGGAGGATTGGCGTCACGCCAGCGCTTCCCCCATTCGCCGGATCGCCGTCACCTTCGCCTCGAGCGGCGTCCAGTCGTCGTCGGCCGCGATGGCGGCCCAGATCGCCTCGACTTCGTCGATCAGCATCGCGCAGGGTCTGGCGTCGGACCAATAGTCATGGGCGCGCCGCTTGCGCGGGCGGTAGTGGGCGAGCTGGTCGCGCAGCTCGGCGAAGGGCTCGCCATAGCTGGCGGGGAGCCTGCCGCCGAAGACGTCGAAGAAGAATCGGTCGATCGGTGTCCCGGTGCCCGAGAGCGCCCTCTCGACCGCCTGCACGAGCGACCGGTCGTGTTCGGCCCCGCGCGGCGTCACGCCCAGTCGCCACAGCAGCGCGTCGGCGACTTCGCGCTGGAACGCCTCGGGGAAGTTGTCGAGCGCCTCGATCAGCGGCTCTTCTTCGGCGATCAGGCGGAGCGAACTGGCGAGCTGCATCACATCCCAATAGATCGCCTCGGGCTGGCGGCCGAAGGCATAGAGCCCCGCGTGATCGAAATAGGCCGCCGTGAAGCCCGGCGACCAGCTCGGGGCGAACCGCCACGGGCCATAGTCGAAGCTTTCGCCGGTCACGTTGATGTTGTCGCTGTTGAGCACGCCGTGGACGAAACCCGCCGCCATGAACTGCCCCGCCATCCGCGCCGTCCGCGCCGCGACGTGCGCGAGCAGCCGCTGCGGCGCATCGTCGCCCGGCCCTTCGCCGTAGTAGTGGCGCAGCACATAATCGGTGAGCTGCCGGATGGCCTCGGGCTCCTGCAGATAGGCGAGCCGCTGGAAGGTGCCGATGCGGATGTGTCCGTGGTTCAGCCGCACCAGCACTGCGGAGCGGGTGGGCGAGGGTTCGTCGTTGCGCTGCAG
>DATLJJ010000402.1:0-6023 GCA_035538975.1 Sphingomonas sp.
TGACGAAGATCAGCACGCGATAGGCATTGGGCGAGCGCGGATTGCGCGTGTCGCCGAAGGCGAGGCCGATCGTCGCGTCCTGCCCCTTGGGCACGTTCAGGTCGAAGCCGGTGCGGTACCAGCTCGTTCCCGCCGGGGCCTGTGCCGAGGGCAGGCTCGCGGGCTTCCAGCCGTGGTCGTCGAAGCCCGGCAGGTACCAGCCCTTGCGCTCGCCGAACTGGCCGCCGTTGTTGGGGACCCCGCGCACCGGATCGGCGATGTCCTCGCCGCCCGCGCGGCCCTGGATACGCCACGCGATCGGTACCGAGAAGCTCGGGCCGACCACCGGCTCGACCGAGACCGAGACGAGCCCGCGCGCTTCCTTGTGGAAGTCATCGGCGTCGAGGTCCCAGTTGTGGCCGTTGTTGCGGACCATCACCGACAGCACATGCTCGCCCGGCGTGCGGGCCGCATCGGGCAGGTCGAGCGCCGCCGCCGCGGTGGTGATCGGGCGCGGCAGGCCGCCGAGCAGCTCGTGCTGGCCGACCAGCTTGCCGTCGAGGAAGACCTGGACCATCCCCGATCCGCCCGCGCCGTAATGGAGGCGGATGCGTTGCGCGTCGGGCGTGCCGGTGAAGCGGCCGCGGTACCAGACGTCGCCTTCGTGGAAGCCATAGGCATCCATCAGCATGTTGGGCTGGCCGTCGGCGCGCGCAGTGATGCTGGCGTAGGGACGGTTGTCGATTGCCTGCCAGCCGCTGTCGTCGAAGCCGGGCTCGATCTCGGGCGAGCCTTCGGCCATGCGCCAGCCGGTGAGCGCGGGGAGGACGACCTCGGCGGGCGCGGGGAGGGGCTTGCCCGCTACCAGGCTGCCGCTGGCGCTGCGCGTCGCGGTGACCCGGGCGCCGTTCCACGTCAGCGCGCGCGCCGGGGTCCAGACTTCGAGCGGCTCGGCACCGCGCGTGTCGCCGGTGAGCGCGAGCGTGCCGCCCCTGGCGGTGGCGCTGCGGACCAGCGCGGGGCCGCGGACGAGCGTGTCGCCCATCCGCCAGAACTTCGCGCCCTCGTCCTCGTCGCCGATCAGCATCAGCAGGTCGGGCCGGCCGCCGCCGCTGATGCGGACGCGGGTGAGGCCGTTGTGCGCGTAGCCGAGCTTGAGGTCGCCGCTGGCCGCATCGAACGCCGAGGTCGCCTCGCCTTCCAGAACGGTGACGGTGGGCGCGCTGGCATAGCGCAGCACGGTCTCGCCGGCCTCACCGGTGCGGCCATAGACCAGCAGCAGGTCGCGGCTGCTCTGCCGGAGCGCGGTCTGGAGCTCGGAGGTCGAATAGACCAGCCGCTGCCCGCCTAGGTTCACGCCCGCGACCAGCCACTTGGCGTCGAACCCGTTGAGCTCGAGCGGCAGCGTATAGCGACCGTCGGGCAGGTCGGCGGTGACGCTGAAGCGCTCGTTCGACTGGCCGTTCGACGGCTTGTGGGTGACGAGCAGGAAGCGCGCGCCGGTCTCGGGGCTCTTGTTGTGATAGACCTGGATCTTGTCCGACGAGATCTGCACCGGGCCGGCCGGGATCATGCCGGCGAGATCGGGGACGCTCTCGATCAGCCCGCCGAGCTGCTTCATCTCCTCGGCCTTGGGGCGCATCTCGCGCGTCTCGGAGAAGGCGGCGCCATAGTCGTAGCTGGTGAACACCACCGGCGCGGGCAGCCAGCCCCAGCTCGTGCCGCCGAAGCCCATGTAAAAGCTCTGGATGCCGATGCCGTTGGCGAGATTGGTGCCGTAGAAGACGCGCTGGAAGCGGCGGCCGCGCTGGATCGCGTTGCACTCATAGCCGCCGTTCGATCCCCAATAGTCGAACCAGCCGCCGCCGAACTCGGCGAGGAAGCCCGGCGTGTTGGGCGATGCCGACGCGCCGCCGCGCGCGCCGCCCGGGCCGTAATAGCCCCAGTCCGGCGCCGCGCTCCCCCGCGTCGGCTTGCCCTGCACGGTGCAGGTGCCGCCGGGATAGCCGTCGAAGGCGTACATGTCGTTGGGGCCCTCGACCGTCTTCTCGACGTTCGCGCCCTTGGGCACCCAATAGCCGTTGCGGCCCTGGTCGTTGTGGAAGATCGGCACGTTGATGCCGTCCGCGCGCGCCTTGGCGTAGAGGTGGTCCATGTAGCGGCGCTGCGCAGGGGTGGTCAGCGCCAGCTCGTTCTCGATCTGGTGGAGGATGACATTGCCCTTGTGGCCCTTGCCGTCTCCGTTGATCTGGTGCCGCGCGATGATCGCGTTGACCTGGGTCAGCCATTCGTCGGCCGCAGCGAGATATTCGGGATCGTCGGTACGCGCCCGTCCGCGCTGGTTGACCAGCCACCCCGGGAAGCCGCCGCGCGTCAGCTCGGCGTTCACATAGGGGCCGGCGCGAGTGATGACCCAGAGGCCTTCCTCCTCCGCCATCGTGAGCAGCCGGTCGATATCGCGGATGCCCGAGAAGTCGTAAACGCCCTTCTTCGGGCTGTGAAAGCCCCAGTCGAAATAGAAGGCGACCGTGTTGAAGCCGCTAGCCTTCATCTTCTGCAGCACGTCGCGCCACAGATCGGGTGAGGGCAGGCGGAAGGCGTGCATCTCGCTCGACCAGATGATCGTGCGCTTGCCGTCGATCATCAGCGATCGTGCATCGTAGGAGACGCGGCCGAAGCTCTTCACCGGCGCATCGAAATTGGCCGTGGGCCTCGCTTCCTGGGCGAAGGCGGGGGTGGCGACCAGTGCGGTCGCGGCGAGCAGCGCGGCGCGGATCATGCGAGGTGGAACACCGGCTTGAGGGGCCATTCGCGCGGCTTGTTGTCCGGTTCCACTTCCATCAGCGGCGCCATGTAATCCCACCATTTGCGCATGATCGGATGGCTGGGCAGCGCATCGCGGCTGTTGTCGTCGGTGAGCTTGAGCACCGCGAAGAGCGACAGCGTCTCCTCGTCGAGGAAGATCGAATAGTCGCGGATGCCGCTGTCGTGCAGCAGCGCGGCGAGCTCGGGCCAGATCGCGTCGTGCCGGGCCTGGTACTCGTCGATCACGCCCGGCCTGAGCTGCATGCGGAAAGCGTGGGTTGTCGTCATGCCCCTCTCCATTCCCATTTTATGGGATAAACATGCACTATCTGGTAGTATAACCCGCGCGGCGCGTCAAACCTTGGCCGGCCAATAATCCGCGCCCTCCGCGCGCGCCACCCGCGTGTCGTCGAGCAGCACCGGCGGGCGTGGATCGCCGCTCGCGCGCTTCAGCCGAAGCCCTTTCACTTCGAGCCCGATCACGTGCCGCGCCCAGAAGCCCCATGCGGGCGTGGGGCCGAACATGCTCGGCTCGGGATAGGCATCGGCGAGCTCGGCGGGAGCCGCCGGCACCGGCTCGACGAAGCCTCCGTCGAAGGCGAGATCGATGTCGCGGAGCTGGACGCATTCGATCGCATGGTCCGGCAGACCCGCGAGGATCGCCGAGAAGCGCGGGTCGATCCCGCGCGCGGTGAGTCCGCGCACCTCGACGTTGCGCATCGCTCCCCCCTGCGTGCCCTCGGGCCCGCGCAGCCGGGCGCCGAGCCGCAGGAAAAGCGGGGCGGTGGTGACTTCGTCCATCTGGATGTTCTCTGCGAGCACGTCCTCGATCGTGCCACCGTCCACCGTTTCGATCGCCAGCCCGCGGCTGCGCTCGAAGCGGCACCCGGCGATGCGGATGCGACGGAAGTCGCCGTTGCTCTCGGTGCCGAGCTTGATCCGGCCGGTCACGCGGTCGCGGTCGGGCGAGAGCTGCTGGGTGCGCTGGCGCGTGCCGTCGAGCATCGTACCAAGGTCGAAGCCCGTGACGGTGCTGTCGCGGATCTCGATGTCCTCGCACGCCGAACGCCGGCCGAGCCCGAGGCTGGTCTTGAGCACGATCGCGTCGTCGTTGGGCGAATTGACGCGGCACCGCTCGACGCGCGCGCGGCGGACGCAATCGAGGTCGAGCCCGTCGCGGTTGGTATCGATCGCGAGATCGAGCAGGTCGAGATCGTCGACTTCGCTCGCAAGCACCGCGAAGTGGCCGCCCTTGTAGATCGTCAGCCCTTCGATCCGGACGCGGCGGCAATGCGCGAGTGCGATGGCCTTGTTGCCCATGCCCATCATCGCCTGACGGCTCTGCTCGAGCTTCGCTACGTCGCGCACGGGCATCGCGGCCATCGACAGCGGTCGCTCGCCGGCCTGCTTGCTCCACGGCGTGCCGGGGCCGTTGCGCGTGAGGCCGAGCCCGTCGATGCGGCCCTTGCCGATGATCGCGATGTCCTCGGCGCCGTCGGCCCAGATCAGGCTGTTGTGCCAGTGGCTGTGGCCGAAATCCTGATAGAGCTGGGGGCCGCGCTCCTCGGGCAGGTCATAGGCACCGAGCGCGCCTTTTTCCGCGGCGACCAGCGTTGCGCCTTGCTCGATGGCGAGCGTGACGCGGCTCCTGAGCCGCAACGAGAAGCTGAGGTAGCGGCCGGGCGGCAACAGCACCACGCCGCCGCCCGCAGCCTCGGCGGCGCGGATCGCCGCGTTGATCGCGGGGGAATCGAGTGCGACGCCGTCGCCTTTGGCGCCGTGGTCGCGGACGTCGAAGACCTGGCCGGTGCGCATGGCTAAATCCTCCGCCGGAGGGGGACCGCCGAAGGCGGTGGAGGGGCAAGCTCCGCAAGCGACGCCGCAAGTGGAGAATACCCCTTCACCAGCTTCGCTGGTCCCCCTCCCCCTCCGGGGGAGGATCGCGCTTGGGTTCCTCGACGTCCCATCAATTCCCCGCCGGCCGCACGTCGCTGGCGGCTATGCTGGGCGCGATGTTGATCGTGTCGAGCGCGGGCGGGCGCGCGGGATCGAAGCTGCGGAACTCGGGCTTCAGATGTGCGCCGAGCGCGGGCACCTGCGTCGCGACCCCGGCCGCGACCGCGCGTGCGAGCAGCCAGGCGCCGGGATTGTTGTGGTGCGTCTTGTCCGCGCCGCCTTCATTGAACAGCAGCGGCGACTGGTCGGGCCCCAGCGCCTCGTAGAGCGCGATGGTCGCGGTCTGCAGATCGATCAGCGGCACTTGCTCATCGCGCGCGACCTTGCGCATCGCTTCCGCATATTCGGCGAGCGTGTGGCGGATGCGCCCCTGATCGAAATTGCGGCGCTCGGGCGAGGTGACGAGTACCGGATGCGCGCCGCGCCGCCGCGCCTCGGCGATGAAGGCGCGCAGCCAGGCGGGATAGGCGAACTTCGGGTCGGAGTAGGTCTGCGGCCATTGCTCCTTCTGGTCGTTGTGCCCGAACTGGATGAGCAGCCAGTCGCCGGCCTTCATGCCGGAGAGCAGCTTGTCGAGCCGGTGTGCCGTGACGAACGACTTGAGCGTCTCGCCCGATTCCGCATGGTTCGCTATCGCCACATCGGGCGCGAAGAACGCCGTGAACATCTGCCCCCAGCTCGCCGCCGGCTCGGCGCGCTGGTCGGTGACGGTGGAATCCCCGGCGAGATAGACGGTCGGCACGTCGACCGGCTCGATGTCGATCGACGCGACGTGCGGATCGCCGAGGAATTCGAGCGTGAGCTTGTCGTCCCAGGTGTAGCTGCCCGCCTCGCGCGACTTGAGCTTCACGATAACGCCCCCGGGCGCATTGGCGGGGGGCGCGGCCAGCGCCGCGGTGCGCACATTCACGATGAAGCTGGCGGTGGCATATTTGCCCGGCCGCGTCGCAATGTCGGCCAGCATCAGGCGTCGGGACTCGGCCTTGATCGTCGTCCGCGAAGCCGCGCGATGATCGCCCAGCCGCACGGTGACGCGGTAATTGCCCTCGGGCACCGCGGCGGAGAAGAGGAACTCCTTCCCCCGCCGCTCGGGCTCATAGCCGAAGCCTCCGAACTCATAAGACTTGTCCGGCGCAACCGCGACGCGGCCCTCCGCAGGGCGCGCGCCGGGTTGCAGGTCGAAGTGCAGGACGGGGCCGGCAGCAGCGGCCATCAGCATTGCACCCAGAAGCATCGGTTCACCTGGCTCCGAGGAAGTAGGAGGTGTGCGGCGGCTGGTTGTA
>DATLJJ010000403.1:0-3820 GCA_035538975.1 Sphingomonas sp.
GGAGGAGACCGCCTCCGAGCTCGCGATCATGCACGCGGCGGCCGAGGCGCATGGGCACTACGGGCGGGCATGCATCACGCACTACATCGTCTCGATGGCGCAGTCGGTGTCGGACCTGCTCGAGGTGCATGTGCTGCTCAAGGAAGCCGGGCTCTACCTGCCCGGCGAGCAGCCGCAGGCGCATGTCATGGCGATCCCGCTGTTCGAGACGATCGCCGATCTGGAAGGCGCGCCGGCGATCATGGAGGCGTGGCTGGGGCTGCCCGAAGTCGCGGTCATCGCAGCGGGCCGCGGGCACCAGGAAGTGATGATCGGCTATTCCGATTCGAACAAGGACGGCGGCTATCTGACCTCCACCTGGCAGCTCTCGCGCGGATCGACCGCGCTCAAGCCGGTGTTCGAGAAGGCCGATGTTGCGATGCAGCTGTTCCACGGCCGCGGCGGCGCCGTGGGCCGGGGCGGCGGATCCTCCTTCGCGGCGATCCTCGCCCAGCCGCCGGGGACGGTGCAGGGGCGCATCCGCATCACCGAGCAGGGCGAAGTGATCGCGGCGAAATACGGCACGCGCGAGAGTGCGATGACCAACCTCGAGGCGATGGCTTCGGCGACGCTGATCGCGAGCCTCGAGCCCGAGCAGCTCGCGCCTGCCGACGCCGGGCGCTTCGCCGCGGCGATGGACAAGCTCTCGGACGCGGCGTTCCGCGCCTATCGCGGGCTGGTATACGAAACCGAAGGCTTCACGCGCTTCTTCCGCCAGGCGACGCCGATCGCCGAGATCGCGGGGCTCAAGATCGGATCGCGTCCGGCGAGCCGCAAGAAATCCGACGCGATCGAGGACCTGCGCGCGATTCCGTGGGTGTTCAGCTGGGCGCAGGCGCGGGTGATGCTGCCGGGCTGGTACGGCGTGGGCGCGGCGATCGAGGCCTTCGAGGACAAGGGGCTGCTGCGCGAAATGGCGACGGCCTGGCCCTTCTTCCGCGCGACGCTCGACAATATGGAGCAGGTGCTCGCCAAATCCGACATGGCGATCGCCCAGCATTATGCCGCGCTGGTGGAGGATGCGGCGCTTCGGGACGCGATCTTCGGGCGCATCCGTAGCGGTTGGCAGGCGACCCACGACGGTCTGCTGACCGTGACGCGCCAGACGCGCCTGCTGGAGAAGCACCCCGCGCTCGACACCTCGATTCGGCTGCGGCTGCCCTATATCGAGCCCCTCAACCTGCTTCAGGTCGAGCTGCTCAAGCGCCACCGCCGCGGCGAGGACGATCCGCGGATCGGCGAGGGAATCCTGCTGTCGATCAACGCGATCGCGACGGCACTGCGGAACAGCGGCTGATCCAGATCCTCCCCCGTACGGGGAGGATCACTGCTCTCAGTTCTTCAGCCGGTACCCGGTCCGGAAGATCGCGACGATCAGCCCGAAGCAGACCGCGAGGAAGGCAGCGGTGAAGCCGAGGCTCCAGCCGATGCCGACGTCGCCCTGCCCGAAGAAGCTCCAGCGGAAGCCGCTCACCAGATAGACGACCGGGTTGAACAGGCTCACCGTCCGCCATGGCGGGGGCAGCATGTCGATCGAATAGAAGGCGCCGCCGAGGAAGGTGAGCGGCGTGACCAGCAGCGCCGGCACGAAGTTCAGCTGCTCGAAACCCTTGGCCCAGACGCCGATGATGAAGCCGAGCATCGAGAAGGCTACCGAGGTCAGCAGCAGGAAGGCAATCATCGCCGCGGGATGATCGATCCTGAGATCGACGAAGAATGCCGAAGTGATCAGGATGATGAGCCCGATCACCACCGACTTGGTGGCCGCGGCGCCGACATAGCCCACGACCAGCTCCAGCGACGAGATCGGCGCCGAGAGCAGCTCGAAGATCGTGCCGGTGAACTTGGGGAAGTAGATGCCGATCGACGCGTTCGAGATGCTCTGGGTGAGCAGGGTCAGCATGATCAGCCCCGGGACGAGGAAGGCGCCGTAGTTCACGCCGCCCACGTCTTGGATTCGGCTGCCGATCGCGCCGCCGAAGACGATGAAATAGAGCGAGGTGGTGATCACCGGCGTCGCCACGCTCTGCCAGAGCGTGCGCAGCGTGCGCGCCATCTCGAAGCGGTAGATCGCCCAGATGCCGTGGAAATTGATACCCGTCATGCCGCGACCCCGCTATCGCGATGTTCCACCAGATCGACGAAAATGTCCTCGAGGCTCGACTTGGACGTGTCGAGATCCTTGAAGGCAATCCCCATCTCGCCGAGCTTGCGCAGCAATGAGGGGATGCCCGTGCGCTCGGCCTGCGCGTCGAAGGTGTAGCGCAGGCGATGGCCTTCGTCCGCGAGGCTCAGATGCCATTCCTCCAGCCCCGCGGGCACTTCGGCGAGCGGCTCGACCAGCGACAGGTCGAGCTCGCGCTTGCCGAGCTTCTTCATAAGCACCGTCTTGTCCTCGACGAGGAGGAGCTGGCCCTTGTTGATGACGCCCACCCGGTCGGCCATTTCCTCGGCCTCCTCGATGTAGTGCGTCGTGAGGATGATGGTGACGCCGCGCTCGCGCAGGCTTCCGATCAGCTTCCACATGTCGCGGCGGAGCGACACGTCGACGCCAGCGGTGGGCTCGTCGAGGAAGAGGATGTCGGGTTCGTGGCTGAGCGCCTTGGCAATCAGCACGCGGCGCTTCATGCCGCCCGACAGCTCCATGATCTTGGCGTCGCGCTTGTCCCACAGCGACAGGTCGCGCAGCACCCGTTCGGTGTGCGCAGGGTCCTGCGCCTTGCCGAACAGGCCGCGGCTGAAGCGCATCGTCGCGAGCACGGTTTCGAACATGTCGACCGACAGTTCCTGCGGCACCAGCCCGATCTTCGAACGCGCCTCGCGCGGGTGGCGGATCGCGTCATGACCGTCGACGAGGATCGTACCCGAGCTGGGCGTGACGATGCCGCAGATGATCGAGATGAGCGTGGTCTTGCCGGCGCCGTTGGGGCCGAGCAGTGCGAAGATCTCGCCGCGGCGGATCTCCAGATCGACGTGCTCGAGCGCCTTCTGGCCCGAGCCATAGGTCTTGCTGACCTGAGAGACCGACAGGATTGGTTGCATGGAGCCCCCGAACGGAACGGACCCGTTACGTAGGGTCGGGGGAACGAAGGGACAAGGCTGGGTGCGTCTCTGATCCCCCCTTGCGGGGAAGGATTATTTGCCGCTGCGCGCCGCGGCGACCGCTTCGGCCAGGCCGTGATAGTCGCGCGCCCCGTAGAGGAGCTTGCCGCCGATCACCCAGCTCGGCGTGCCCGTCATCGCAAGCTCGCTTCCCAGCTGGTGGTTGCCGGTGATTTCCTGCTCCACCGGCTTCGAGCGGATCGCCTGCTCGGCGCGAGCCATGTCGAGCTCCGCCTTCTGCGCCGCAGCGGCGATCGCCTGATCGCTCGGGCCGTCCGACTGGAACAGCGCCTCGTGGAAGGCGAGATACTTGCCCTGCTCGGCCGCCGCCAGCGCCCAGCGCGCCGCGGTCACGCTCTCGGGCCCAAGCACCGGATATTCGCGGTAGACGACGCGGACGTTGGGGTCCTTCGCCAGCAGCTCGGCAATGCCGGGCAGGCTCGCGCGGCAATAGCCGCAGGCATAGTCCATGAAGGCGACCAGCGTGACGTCGCCGTTCGGATTGCCAGCCCAGGCGGAGCCGAAGGGCCGCGTGATACGATCGAGCTGCGCGGGGAGCGCGGCCTGGGCGCTCTGTTGCGCCTTTTCGAGCCGTTCGTTCTCGCGTGCCTGAAGCCGCTCCATCGCCTCGGGAAGCACTTCGGGATGGGCGAGCAGATAGCCGCGCACCGCCGGCCCG
>DATLJJ010000404.1:0-2827 GCA_035538975.1 Sphingomonas sp.
CCGCGAAGACGGGATGATCGAGTTCACGCCGGCCGCGAACCATAATGGCGATGCCTTCTTCGACTATACGGTGCGCGACGAGTTCGGCCGCGAATCCACTGCGCGGGTCGAGGTCAACCTCTCGCCGGTGAACGACGCGCCGGTCGCGGTCGACGACGGTCCCTTCACGGGCACCGAGGACACGGTCCTGCGCATCCGCATCGAGAACCTGCTGCTCAACGATTTCGACATCGATGGCGACATGGAGTTCGAGCAGCTCCACATCGTTTCGCTCAACCCGCTGCACAGCGACACGGGCGAAGCGCTCAACCCCTACAAGGATTCGGACTATACCGGCGCCGCGACCCACGTCTCGTGGAAGCTCGACGGTGACTATATCGAGCTCAAGATCCGGCCCGACCATTTCGGCTTCGCAGGCTTCGAATATGTCGTCGCGGACCGCGAGGGCGCGACCGCGACGGGCCATGTCGAGCTCTACATCGAGCCGGTGAACGACGCGCCGCGCATCCGCAACCAGAAGCAGACCGTGCGTCTCGAGACCACGACGACGATCAGCGTCGCTGACCTCATGCGCTACGTCTACGACATCGAAGGCGACGGATATTCCTTCGTCGGCATGCACTATGCTGCCAACGGCAGCGCGACCGACAATGGCAGCGCGGTGTTCGACGCGGCGTCGCAGACGATCGCCTACACGCCCGAGCGGCTGACGTCGGGAGTCGAAAGCTCGTTCATCGCGTTCGACGTCATCGACGCGCGCGGCGCGGCGGCGACGCTGCACTATCAGGTCGGCGTGCGGCCGCTGAACGATGCTCCGGTCGCGCGCAACGATTACGGCCTGCGCACCTACGAAGACACGGTGCTGGTGATCGATCCGGCGACGCTGCTCGCCAACGACAGCGACGAGAACGGCGATCCGCTGCACTTCGACGGCACCTATCGCTTCGCCGAGAACGGCAAGGTGCGCATCAACGAACAGGGCATGATCGAATTCAGCCCGCGCGCCGACTTCAACGGCAGCGCCGGGTTCGAATATTACATCAGCGACGGCCGCGGCGGCACCGCCACCGGCTGGGTGTCGATCACCGTCGTGCCGCGCAACGATCCGCCGGTGCTCTTCGACGATGTCGCGAGCGGGATCGAGGACAAGACGCTCTACGTGATCCCGGGCGAGGCCTTCGGCAACGATCTCGACCTGCAGGGCGATCCGCCCTTCTTCCACTCGTCGCACGTCATCGGGCAGCTCACGACCAAATTCCTCGCGCCGAATTACAGCGTGCTCGCGCTCGCGGGGAACAACGAGGCGCTGCCCGACTGGCTCAGCTTCGATGCCGCCGCGATGCGTTTCCGCGGCTCGTGGCCGTCGGGGCAGACCGAGCCGGTCGACGTGGCGGTGTTCGTCAAGGATCCGTCGAACGGCGCCACCTATGCCTGGCGCTATCGCTTCGATGCGGACGATGCGGCCGACCTGACCTTCGGCGTTGCGGTGCGCGACGAGATCATGGGCGACTTCACGGTGCGCGAGGCGCATCATTCGTCGCTCGAATTCACTGCCCAGGGGATGGGCACGGGGACCAGCGTCACCGCGCGCCTCGCCGACGGCGGCGCGCTGCCGCAATGGCTGCACTTCGACGCCGCGACCTGGACCTTCACCGGCACGCCCCCGGCGGGCGCCGCCGGACCGGTCGACGTGGTGCTCGACTTCGCCTGGCGCGCGACGCCCGACGCGGCGCCGGTCGCCTACAGCGCCAGTCTTTCGCTCGATCCGGCGGCGCTGCCGGCAGGCGTCGCTTATGACAGCGACGTTGCGCTTTTCGACATCGCCCACGGCAGCTTCTCGGCCAGCCTGCTCGGCGGCCGCCCGCTGCCCGACTGGCTGAGCTTCGACCTCGACACGATGACGCTGTCGATGTCGGGCTTCGAGCCCGATCCGGATGCGCCCGTGGCGCGGCTGCAGGTCACCTTCACGCCCGATGCGGTGGATCTGCCCGACGGGGTCTACACGACTGCCACGAAGGGCTTCACGCTCGAATTCGTGATCGATCCAAAGAAGCCGCTCGATCCGGCGATCAACCGCATCCTGCACAACGACGCCTTCTTCGCCGCGCAGGGGCTGTTCGCCATCGACCTGAAGGCCGCCGCGGCGATCTCCGCCAAGCGCGAGAGCGAGGATACGCTGCCGGCATGGCTCGCGTTCGACGGCGAGAACCTGTCCTTCGACGGCATGCCGCCCTCGGCCTATGTCGGCCAGCTGCCGGTGCGCCTCGACGTCACCGGCAACGGCGGCACCATGCCCACCATGTCGATCCTCACCGGCGTCACGATCGACCGCGACTTCAGGGTCGAGGGCGCGGGAGGTGTTTCGACCACGACGCGCTCCGAGCGGATCACGATCAACGCGCCGAAGGACTATATCGGCGCGCTCGTGCTCGAATATCTCGCCGCCGACGAGAAGGGCGCCGTCGCGATCGATCCGGCGACTTTGGTGTTCAACGTCACTCCGGAACCCGAAAAGCCCGTCGCGGAGACGGATCGCATCGACCTGTTCGAGGCCGGTTCGGTGACCTTCTCGGTCGCGTCGCTGATGCGCAACGACCGCGACGACGACGGCGATCGCCTGCGCATTACCGGCATCGGCCAGCCGGTGCACGGCACGCTGACCGTCAATCTCGCGACGCTCGAGATCGCCCCGCCGGCGGCGCTGGCGCAGGCTGCGGGAGCGGTCTGGTCCGCCACGCTCGCCGACGGTTCGGCGCTGCCCGCCTGGATGCAGGTCGATGCGGCCACGGGCACGGTGACTGCGACAGTCCCGCTCGACGTCCGGTCG